>NZ_CAKKMM010000758.1:0-2436 GCF_918698205.1 Microbacterium sp. Bi128
CCCACCCGGGTGACGGTGTCCGGCAGGTGCGGGTTCGAGAAGCGGCCCAGGATTTTTTCCACGTACGCCTCCTGCTCGGCCCGGTTGAAGCCGTGCTTGGCCACCAGCAGCTCCTTGGTTTCGTCCAGGACGGCGCGCACATCGGCCGCGACATCCTGGTCGGCCATGGCCTCGGAAATCTTGCCCAGGCCGGCCTCGAATCCGAAGTAGGCCGCCGCCGCGTGCCCCGTGTTGACGGTGAACAGCTTTCGCTCGATGTACGGTGCGAGATCGTCCACGAACGTCGCGCCCGGGACCACCGGCTCCTTCCCGGCGAACGGGGTACGGTCGATTACCCACTCATAGAACGTCTCCACCTTGACGTCCAGGCCCTGCCCGGCCTCCTGGTTCGGCACAATCCGGTCCACCGCCGTGTTGGCAAACACGGCGGCCGCGTCCAGGGCGCCCGCGGCCGGATCCCACTGGGCAACGACCTCGGACTTCAGGATGTCCGTGGCGTTGATCGCGTTCTCGCACGCCATCACCTGCAGCGGCGCCAGCCCGGCAGCACGGGCGGCAATCCCCTTGGCGATCACGGGCGCCACGAACTTCAGGATGTGCGGCCCCACGGCGGTGGTGACGATGTCCGCCGTCGCGATTTCCGCGACGACGTCGGCTTCCTGGGTGCCGGAGTTCAGCGCCCGGAAGTTGTTGACAGTACGGACAGCGGGGTTCTCTCCGACTTCGTGGACCTCGTAGCTGTCCGCGGCGGCCAGCTCGGTGATGAGGGCGTCCGCGACGTCGGCGAACACCACCTCATACCCTGCGTCGTGCAGCAGCAGGCCCACGAAGCCGCGCCCGATGTTTCCGGCTCCGAAATGAACAGCCTTCACTAGGAGTTGACCTTTCCGAACAGGGCCAGCACTTCGTCAACCGTGGTGGCCGCCTCGAGCTGGGCCACCTGGGCCTTGTTGGTGAAGACCTTGGCGATTGAGGACAGGATGTGCAGGTGTTCATTGTTGACCCCGGCCACACCGACGACGAACTTCACTTCCTTGCCGTTCCAGTCGATGCCGTTCGGGTAGCGGATAACGGAGACCGCCGACTTCATGATGTGGTCCTTCGCGGCATTGGTGCCGTGCGGGATGGCCAGGAAGCTGCCCATGTACGTGGAGACGGATTCCTCGCGTTCGTGCATGGCGTCCACGTAGCCGGAGTCAACGGCGCCGCGGTCCAGCAGAAGCTGCCCGGCCTCGTCGATCGCGGCGTCCCGCGTAGTCGCATGGCCGTTGAGGACGACGCTTTCGGCCACCAGGATGCCGGCGGGACCCTGCTCGGCTTCTGCCTCGGCAGCGGCGGGGGCGGTGCCGGCGGCGGCCGCGGCAGGGGTCGTTTCCGTGGCGCCGTCTTCCGTGTTGCTGGCCTCGACCAGTTCCACGATCTCGTCGTACCGCGGGCTGTTCATGAAGTTGTCCACAGAGACATGCACGGCGCTGGCGGTCGCGGGCTTGGCCCGTTCGGTCAGGTCCTGGTGGGTGATGACGACGTCGTACGTGTCGGTGAGGTTGGCGATCGCGGAGTTGGTGACCTTGACGTCCGAGAAGCCGGCGGCCTTGATCTTGTTGCGGAGCACCGAGGCGCCCATCGCGCTGGAGCCCATGCCGGCGTCGCAGGCAAAGACGATGTTCTTGATCGGGGTGGCGAGGACGGCGACGCCGCTGGCACCCACGCCCTCACCGATCAGGGCTGCGGACACCGAGCTCTTCTTGCCCTTCAGGGCCTCCATCCGGTGGGTCGCCTGATCGAGGTCGTCTTCGGCGGGCGCCTTGCTGGCTTTCAGGACCACCGAGGCGATCAGGAAGGACACCGTGGTGGCAAAGAGGACGGAGAGCGTCACGCCGACGTAGCTGTCGCGTGCCGTTGAGGCGTAGACCGCGATGATGCTGCCCGGGGCTGCCGGGGACCGGAGTCCGGCGCCGGTGACCACGAGCGTGAAGATGCCGGTCATGCCGCCGCCGATTGCGGCGAAGATCGTCATCGGCTTCATCAGGACGTACGGGAAGTAGATCTCATGGATACCGCCGACGAACTGGATCACGGCTGCGCCCGGCGCGGACGCCTTGGCCAGACCCTTGCCGAAGAATGAAAAGGCGAGCAGGATGCCGAAGCCCGGACCGGGGTTGGCTTCGAGCAGGAAAAGGATGGACTTGCCCTGCTCGAGCGCCTGCTGCGTGCCCAGCGGGGTGAGGATGCCGTGGTTAACGGCGTTGTTGAGGAACAGGACCTTTGCGGGCTCGATGAAGATGCTGGTGAAGGGCAGCAGGCCGTTGGTGACCAGGAATTCGACCACGGCGCTGGCGCCATTGCTGAAGGCCTTCACGATCGGGCCGACCACCAGCATGCCCACGACCGCCATGGCAGCGGCAACAATTCCTGCCGAGTAGGCGTTGACTGGCA
>NZ_CAKKMM010000759.1:0-2436 GCF_918698205.1 Microbacterium sp. Bi128
TTTTTCCCGGCGACAAGTTCATCGGTCCGGTCTGCCTGCTCATCGCCGCGGGCTTCGCGGCCGTCATGGTGATCACCTTCGGTGCGCTGTCCGACAGGTTCGGCCGCGTGCCCGTCTACCGCTACGGCGCGCTGTTTCAGGCGCTCATCGCGCTGCCGGCGTTCTACCTTGTGACGCTGGGCAATGTCACGCTGGTCTGGATTGTCATGGTGGTCGGCATCGCCCTCGGCGTTCAGTCCATGCTCGGCCCGCAGTGCCCGCTGCTGCCTGAACTCTTCGGATCGCAGTACCGCTTCACCGGCGTGGCCATGAGCCGGGAGCTCTCCGCCGTCCTGGCCGGCGGCCTGGTCCCGCTGGTCGGCGCCGCGCTGCTGGCCGCCACGGACCATTCCTGGCTGGTGCTCGCCATCTACTCGCTGGTCCTGGCGCTGATCTCGTTCGTCACCACCTTCTTCCCGCCCGAGACGGTGGGACGCGACCTTCTCCTGACGGAGGATGCGCGCTAGGCGGGATCCGGGCTCCAGACCCTCCGTCCGCGCCGCACAGGCCGTGGCCCCTTCCACCCAGGAAGGGGCCACGGCCGTTTCTGCGCCACGGAATACCCGCGTCGACGGGCAAAATACCCGGCGCGCCCGAATGCCGGCCTCGCAGGCACGGTCCGGCGTCGCTGGGCGGAACCTTCCTCGCCCAACGCAAAGGGCGGCCCAACCGTTTCCGGTGGGCCGCCCTGTGTGCGCTGCGGCGCTGGTGCAGTGCGGAAGAGTGGACTCAGTAGAAGTGCACCGTGTCCACCAGGTGGGGGAGTTCGCCGCCGTCGAGGTAGGTCCGCAGGTTGCTGCAGAAGCGTTCGGTGATCAGCCGGTTTTCGGCGGCGCTGAGCGCCGAGGTGTGCGGGGACACCATCACCCTGGGGTGGTTCCACAGCGGGCTGTCCTGCGGCAGTGGCTCCACGGCGAAGACATCGAGGCAGGCATAGGAGACCTGGCCGTTGCCCAGGGCCTCCAGAAGCGCCTCTTCATCGACCACGGTGCCGCGGCCCACGTTGACGAAGACTGTTCCGGGCTTCATGGCGGCGAAGACGTCGCGGCTGAAGAGCTTCTCGGTGTACGGCGTGCCGGGCAGGGTATTGACGACGGCGTCTGCGGTGCCCAGCAGGCCGGCGAGGCCGTCGTTGTCCGTGACCGTCTCGATCCCGTCGATGGCCTCCACGGTCCGCTTGGTCCCGCTGACGCTCATGCCCAGGGCGCGGGCTCGAGCCCGATCTCGCCTAGCCCGGTGACCACCAGGCGGGAGCCGTTGACCAGGCGGGTGGGGGTGCGGAGCTCGGGCCAGAGCTTGGCCGCCTGGTCCTGGGCCAGCTCGGCGCTGCGCTTGAAGCCGTTGAGGATGCCCAGGGCGGCGAACTCGGCGAGCGGCAGGGCGTGCACCCCGGCCGAGGTGGTGACCCTGAACTTCTGCAGCGTCGCGGCGTCCAGCCCCGATGCCTTTACGGCACCGCCGGCGCCGGCCGCCATGGCATGGATCCACTCAAGCCGGGGATTGCTGCCGGCGATCCGGGCGAGGCCTGCCGGGCTTTCGTTGGGGAGCCCGTACAGGACCTGGGCCTTGTTGAGCATGTCCCAGTAGCGCTCTTCCTGCTCCGGCGTCCGGCGGAAGTCCGGGTCACCCGCATGGTCGGCGGGAAAACGTTCCGGCGGCAGGAGCTCGGGGTCGTAGAGGACGGTCACGGACGGATCTACGGCGCGGATGCGGTCCACCAGCTCTGCTTCGAGTGGGACGGCGATCGCGACGGTGGTTTTGGTCGTCATAGTGTTCATCATACTGAATGGAGGCTAGGATGCTGAACAGAATTCCAAGATTAACCACGACGAAGTGAGGCAACGCATGGAGATGGACCGCAGGGAGGCCGGGTTCGTCGGCCTCGGCCTGATGGGCGCGCCGATGGCCGCCAACCTCCTCGCGGCAGGATGGACCGTCACGGCCTGGAACCGTTCGCCGGCGGCGCTGGACGCCTTCGAGACCCTGGGCGGCTCGCGCGTGGCCAGGGTCGAGGCGCTCCGCGACCAGCCCGTCATTGTCTTCATGCTGCCGGATCTGTCCGACATTGAGGATGCGAGTGCCGCGCTCCTGGCCGGCTGGACCGCCAGCCCGCCCGCGCCCGGAACCGCCGTCGTTGTGATGAGCAGCGTGTCGCCGGCCGGCGTGCGGTACTTCGGGGCACGGGTCGCGGAGGCGAGCGGGGGCAACGCCGTCGTCGTCGATGCGCCGGTCAGCGGCGGCACCAAAGGCGCGGCGGACGGAACCCTCGCCATCATGGCGGGCGCCAGCGACAGCGACTTCCGCCGGCTCCTGCCGCTCTTTGGCGCGATGGGCAGCACCGTGCGGCGGCTGGGACCGCTGGGATCGGGGTCGCTCGCCAAGGCGTGCAACCAGCTG
>NZ_CAKKMM010000760.1:0-2432 GCF_918698205.1 Microbacterium sp. Bi128
GCTCACGGAGGCACTCTGGCCCACCATGACCGCGCCGCTGCTGGCGCGGTCCGCGGCGCGGGGCCTAGCCGCCCGGGCCGGGGCCGACGCGGCGTGGGAGGCCATGATCGAACATCCCATCGGACTTGCGATCAGCCGGGAGCTGGGCAGCGACCTGGTCCGTGGTGTGGTCCTGACGGATGCGCTGATCGGTACCTTCGCCCGGGCTGAGGATGAGGACCTGCAGCAAAACATCTGCTTCCTCTACCACCTGATCGGCGGCGGGACGGGGGACTGGGACGTGCCGGTCGGCGGCATGGGCGCGGTCTCCGGCGAGCTGGAGCGGGCCGCGCGCGACGCCGGCGCGACCATCCTGACCTCCGCGGACGTGACCGCCGTCCGGCCCGGCGGCGCCGTGGACTACCGCCACGGCGGGCGGGACCATTCGTCTTCCGCCCGGTGGGTGTTGTCCAATGTGGCGCCGGTGGTCCTCGACCGGCTGCGCGGCCGGCCTGCCGCCGACCTGTCAGCCGGCGCCGCCGCCGGCCCCAATCCGAACCATCAGCGCGAGGGTGCGCAGGTCAAGGTCAACCTCCTGCTCAAACGCCTCCCGGAGCTGCTGGACGGATCCGTCAGCCCCGAGGCCGCGTTCGGCGGGACGTTCCACATCAACGAGACCTGGTCCCAGCTCGACGCCGCCTACAGCACCGCCGCCGCAGGATCCGTGCCCTCGCCGCTGCCGTGCGAAATCTACTGCCACTCGCTGACCGACCCCAGCATCCTGTCCCCGGAACTGCAGGCCGCCGGCGCCCAGACACTGACCGTCTTCGGCCTGCACGTCCCGGACCGGCTGGTCACGGCGGAGAACAACGAGGACCGCCGCACCGAACTGCAGGCAGCCGTCCTGGCCTCCCTGAACTCCGTCCTGGCTGAGCCCGTCGAGGATCTGCTCATGACGGATCCGGACGGGCGGCCCTGCATTGAAACCAAGACCACCCTGGACATTGAACGCGCCGTCGGGATGCCCCGCGGCAATATCTTCCACGGCGGCCTCGACTGGCCTTTCGTGGAGGACGGCGAACCGCTGGACACCCCGGCGCGCCGCTGGGGCGTGGCGACGGATGATCCGCAGATCCTGCTCTGCGGCTCCGGTGCCCGCCGCGGCGGCGCCGTCAGTGCGATCGGCGGACACAACGCCGCCATGGCCGTGCTGGAATCGGAACCACCCCTGCGCCATGGGTGAACCGGTGCAATGGGTGAATCAGTGCAATGGATGAGCCGGCGCTATGGGTGAACCGGACCGTGGAGACACGCGCATGAACGCCTCCCCGCGCGGCGCGGACCCGGCCGGGGGCAGCTGGAGCCCGCGGCTGGCCCTGCTGGTCGCCGCGACGTTCTTCATGGAATTCCTCGACGGGACCGTCCTGACGACCGCCATACCCAGTATCGCCGCCGATTTCGCGGTGCCGGCCGCCGACGTGAACATCACCATGACCGCCTACCTGATGACGGTGGCGATGGGCATCCCGCTCAGCGGCTGGCTCGCGGAGCGGCTCGGTGCCCGCCGGGTGTTCTGTCTTGCCATCGCTATCTTCACGGCCGCGTCACTGCTCTGCGCGCTCAGCCAGGACCTGACCATGCTGACGCTGAGCCGTGTCCTGCAGGGTGCCGGCGGCGCCATGATGGTCCCGGTGGGCACGCTGGTGGTGCTCCGCGGCACACCGAAGAAGGACCTGCTGCGGGCAACGGCCTTCCTCGTGTGGCCCGGGCTGCTGGCCCCGGTCCTCGCCCCGCTGGTGGGCGGAGCGCTGACGACCTACCTGTCCTGGCACTGGATCTTCCTGGTCAACCTCCCCCTGGGCCTGGCGGCCTTACTGGCCGCGCTGCGCCTGGTCCCCCCAGTCCGCGGCGACAGCACGCGGCGCCTGGACTGGCTCGGACTGGTCCTGACCACGCTCGGGGTGGGATCCCGGCTGGTCGGCCTGGAATTGATGGGCGGCCGGGACGCCGGACTGCTGGCGGCCGCGGGGATCGCTGCGGGCCTGCTGTTCCTGGCCGCCGCCGCGGCCTGGATGCGGCGGACCAGCACGCCGCTGTTCAATCTGTCCGTCTTCGGCACGCGGACGTTCCGCGCGACGGCGACGGGAGGCTTTGTGTACCGCCTGACCATCAGCGCGGTGCCGTTCCTGCTGCCGCTGATGTTCCAGGTCGGTTTCGGCTGGGACCCGCTGCGCGCCGGGGCGATGGTGTCGGCCGTGTTCGTGGGGAACATCGGGATCAAGCCCGCCACGACGCCCCTGATCCGGCGTTTCGGGTTCAAGCCCGTCCTGGTGTTCGCGTCGCTGGCCTCCGCGGCCACTTTTGCGCTATGCGCGCTGCTCGACGCCGGCACGCCGGAACCGCTGATTGTCGCGGTGCTGGTGGCCAGCGGGGCGTTCCGCTCGATCGGATTC
>NZ_CAKKMM010000761.1:0-2430 GCF_918698205.1 Microbacterium sp. Bi128
AGTACCTGATGGAGGCCGCCGACTACTTTAAGAAAGCAGGAGCCTCCCAACGTGCGGAACAGGCCCTTGAATTCCTGACTGAACTTCCCTGACTTAGCACTGAACGGGACATGCTCTCCGCTGGACTTGAGGGGATGGACATAATGGCAAGATGTCCACCGGCCGGGCCGAACGCTGTACATGTCCCGTGCTCGAGGCCGGGTGCGAGGGACGACTCCAGCCACCGCAACCAAGATTGGACATGTCCGGTGTCCTAAGCCGGGAATAGTGAACTAGCCCTGCCGCGCGAATCAGGACTGGACATGTCCCGGGGTGGCGGAAGCCGCGGCAGCCTTGCGTCCGAGTAACACGGCGGCGACGCCGGCCACGATGCTCAGCGCCAAGAGGACCCAGCCGGCCACGGTGAGCCCGGAGGCCATGGCGACCTGACCGCCGTCGAGAGTGTCGGCGGACATCATTTCATCGATCACCGTGTTGCCCCACAGCCGGACCGCAGCAAAGAGCAGTGGCAGCGACCACAGCGCCCAGCGCAGGGATTTCCGGGCCACGTTGGTTCCGATCAGCAGCAGCCAGGTGAAGCCAAAGATCAGCGGGAAGAGCATCCCGGCCGTCTTGTGGACATAGTTCAGCTGGCCCCGGGCATCGGCGTCCATGGCCGCGCGCAATTGCTCCACGAACCCCAGGTCAAAGCCGCCCACCAACGAGTCGGGCATTGCCTGGCCGCCCGACAACTGGGTGAGCTGGTTGAGGGTGAGCAGGTGCAGATACCAGAACAGGAACAGGCTGGCCACGACCCCGGCGATGACAATCAGATTGCTGTTGCTCTGTGCCTTCTGCGGTGTCCGGCTGGTGGTCGGATTGATCACCGGAGGGAGATGGTGCTGGGGGACCGCCGCGTTGGCGCCGTGCTTTTTGATCCGCTGCGCGGGTGTCTTGGCCATGGCTCCATTATCGCCCGTCCTGCACACCCCTCCGCGCCGCCGTCTGCCCGGGTGCCCGCGCCGGCTGTTCACTGCCAGCGGGCGCCGATAGTCTGGGACGCGTGACCGAACTAGGAAAACACCGGCTCGGCCGGCACAGCACCGCAGATCTCGACCCCTCACTGGATGACTACCAACTGGCCGAGGCCCTGGTCCGCGAGGCCGGTACCCTGGCGCTGTTGATGCGGCAGGCCGGGCTTGAAGGCAGGCAGAAGACGTCGGTCTCGGACGTGGTCACGGCCGCCGACCACGCCGCCGAGTCCTACGCGCTGGAACAGCTTCGGCGCTGCCGCCCCGATGACGCCGTCCTGGGCGAGGAGGGCGCCTCCGTGGCGGGCAGCAGCGGCCAGACCTGGGTCATTGACCCCGTCGACGGGACCTTCAACTTCTTGCATGGATCCACGTACTGGTGCTCGGCCATTGCCCTGAAGGATTCCTCCGGTGCAGGGCTCGGCGCCATCTTCCAGCCGGAGGAGGACAAACTCTGGCTGGGCGGGACGTCCCGTGCGGCGACGCTCAATGGCGAAAAACTGGTCACCTTCCTGCCCGGCGCGTCCGGTGGCACCGGACGTTCCGACACGCCGCTGGCTGATCTCGGCGCGGCAACCTACATCCACCCGACGTGGCTTGCCGATCCGATGTGTGCCATGCCCTGGCACGCGGCAGCGACGTCGGCGGCCGCGCTGCGCATGTTCGGGTCCGGCTCCTGCGACCTCGGCCGGGTCGCGGACGGAGAGCTCGGCTGCTGGTTCCAGCACAGCTGCCCCGAGTGGGACTGGCTGCCCGGGAAGGCGATCGTGGAGGCGGCCGGCGGCGCGACCGACGTCGTGCGCGTCAACGGACTCGACTGGTTCATCGCGGGAGGCACGACGGCGGTCCAGCAGCTGCGCGCCGCGCTCAGCTCCGGGGGCGTCGGCTAGCTTCCCGCCTGCCGGACCTCCCCGTGGGACATGCTCAGTCTTCCCGACAACCTCCGCGGGGCATGCTCATCGTTCGCTGTCAGGAGTGGGCACACCGGGAGTATGTCCAGTGGTCACGGGTGGCGGAGGACATGTCCGTTGGGCAGAGCTGTGTCCGTAGCGCATGCTCATTTTTCAGAACAACCTCGGCGGTCTTCAGAACAACCCGGGTCTTCCCCGGGACAGCCTCCGCGGGGCATGCTCATTCTTCGAGGTCAGGACTGGGCGCAGGGGGATTATGTCCACTGGGCGCGGGCAGGGGAGGGCATGTCCCGACGGGCGGACACGGCTGTCAGCGCCACCGCCTAGACTTAGATACACCATGGATATGTTGTTTGACCCTTACGCCGACGGACCCTTCCAAGCTGCCTCCAAGGCGGCGGCAGGCACTAAATCGCGCTCCGGGTCCGGCCTGGCGGGCCTGGATTCCGGACCGGATTCCGCCCCGCACGGCGGAAGCCCGCACGGCGGTAGCCCGCACGGCGCCGCCC
>NZ_CAKKMM010000762.1:0-2427 GCF_918698205.1 Microbacterium sp. Bi128
CCCGCTCGGTGAGCTGTCCGGCCTCGTCGTAGCCGACGTATCCCGGAGGGGCGCCGATGAGGCGCGAGACGGTGTGCCGTTCGCCGAACTCGCTCATGTCGAAGCGGATCACGGCGGAGTCGTCGTCGAACAGCGAGCCGGCGAGGGCCTTGGCCAGCTCGGTCTTGCCGACGCCGGTGGGCCCGAGGAACAGGAACGAGCCCACGGGACGACGCTCGTCGCCGAGCCCCGTGCGGTTGCGGCGCACGGCCTTCGCCACCGCCGTGACCGCGGCATCCTGCCCGATCACGCGCGCGTGCAGGTCGTCCTCGAGGTGCGCGAGGCGGCCGCGCTCGGACGCGGTCAGACGAGAGACCGGGATGCCGGTGGCCCGGCTGATGACGGCGGCGATCTCGGGCTCGTCGACGACGGCTGCCGCGCGCGGGGCGCTCGTGGCCTCGTCGAGGCGCGTCTGCACGGCGGCGATCTCGTCGCGCAGCCGCGAGGCCTCTTCGTAGTGCTCGGCCGAGACGGCGGCGTTCTTGTCGGCCTCGAGGCTCGCGAGACGCTCGACGAGGGCGGACGTGTCGACCGTCACCCCGAGCTTCAGACGCAGCCGCGCCCCCGCCTGGTCGATGAGGTCGATCGCCTTGTCGGGCAGGACGCGGTCGGGCAGGTACCGGTCGCCGAGCTCGACCGCGGCGCGCAGGGCGTCGTCGGTGTAGGTCACGGCGTGGTGCTCCTCGTAGGCCGAGCGCAGGCCGCGCAGGATCTCGACCGCGTCGGGGAGGGAAGGCTCACCGACGCGAACGGGCTGCAGACGCCGCTCCAGGGCGGGGTCCTTCTCGATCGTGCGGTACTCCTTGAGCGTGGTGGCGCCGACGAGGTGCAGCTCACCACGGGCCAAGCGCGGCTTCAGGATGTTCCCGGCATCCATCGCCCCCTCGCCGCCGGCTCCCGCGCCGACGATGGTGTGGATCTCGTCGATGAACACGACGAGCTTTCCGGACTGCGCCGCGATCTCGTCCATCGTCTGGGTCAACCGCTCCTCGAAGTCGCCCCGGTAGCGGGCGCCGGAGAGCATCGCGGCGAGGTCGATCGACACGACGCGGGTGTCGCGGAGCTGCTCGGGGACGTTGCCCTCGACGATCGCGCGGGCGAGTCCCTCGACGACGGCGGTCTTGCCGACACCGGCCTCACCGATGAGCACGGGGTTGTTCTTGGTGCGGCGGCTGAGGATCTCGATCGTCTGCTCGATCTCGTCGGCACGGCCGATCACGGGGTCGAGGCGTCCCTCGTGGGCGAGGGCCGTGAGATCCGTGCCGAAGCGGTCGAGGTTCGGGGTCTCGGATGCCGTCTGGGCAGAACCCGTGACCTCGTCGCCGCCCACGACGGTCTCGCGCACGCCCTGGGTCAGCGCCTCGGCGGTGACACCCGCCTGCGCGAGGATCTGCCCGGCGGGGGCGTCCTGTGCGAGGACCAGCGCGAAGAACAGGTGGTCGGGGTCGACGTAGGTCGAGCCCGCGGCGCGGGCGACCTGGAAGGCGTGGAACAGCGCGCGCTGCACCGAACCGGCGACCACCGCGCCGTCGACGTCGGCGGCGGGACCCGCGGCCGGGAGGCGACTCTCGGCGGCGCGCGCGATCGCGGCCGGGTCGGCGCCGAGCCGGGTGACGGCCTCACGCGCGGGCGACTGCCCGACGAGGACGTGCAGCACGTGCAGCGCGTCGAGTTCGCGTTGTCCGCGACCGAGGGCGTAGCGGCCGGCCTGCTGCAGGGCTTCCTGCGTACGCGAGCTGAGGAACCGGCTCAGGTCGATGGAACGTTCGGCACGAGCGCGTTCCCCCGCGAGGTAGCGCGCGAGGAACTCGTCGAACGACTGAGCGCCGTTGTCCCCGGCGCCGGGGGTGACTTCTTCGGGCAATTCCGTCTCCTGTGATACGTGAGTGGAGTCGGCTCAAGTTTTATACTTGAGCGACCGCGTATCAAGTTCAACGGCGAGGCTTCGAGGATATTCCCGGGTGCGTTCCGCGTCGCGGTCGCGCGCTCAGAGCCGCAGTCGGGGATCGGGATCGTTCCACAGCTCCACGGTCTGCACCGCCCAGAACGCCGCGAAGAACACGAGAGCGGCCGCTTCGCCGATGAGCACCCACGGCACCGGGGCGGACACCTCGGCACTCGCGACGGCCGCGACCAGCACCACGCCGAGCCCGACGAGGGTGAGGAGGATGCCGCCGGCCACCACCGCATACGCCCGGCGGAACCGCCGCGGCGCCCGTTGCGGGCGCCAGGCGGCGACCGCGGCGACCGCCCCGATGACGACGAAGAACGCCACCGCCGCGGCGTTGTGCGCGAGCACGAGGAACGACCCCGGGTCGACGCCCGCCCACACGGCCAGCCCGATCGTGAGCGCGGCGACGACGCTCGCGTGCGCAGCGACTCCGCGCG
>NZ_CAKKMM010000763.1:0-2426 GCF_918698205.1 Microbacterium sp. Bi128
AAATACAACACCGCCGGGGAACTGACCGAGACCGTCAACGGCGTGGGCGGCCGGACCCGGTTCGAGTACGACGTCCGCGGGCGCCTGGTCCGGATCACCGATCCCCTGGGCGGGGTGACCACCCGCACCTACACGGCCACGGACCAGGTTGATTCCGTCACCGATCCGCTCGGGCGGATGAGCACCGCCACCTACGATCCCGCCGGGCGGCAACTGTCCCAGACCGACCCGGACGGACACACCACAACCTGGACGTATGACCGGGCCGGCCGGGAATCCTCCACCTCGTTCGACGGGAAGCCCATTGCCGGCGTCGAACGCGACCTGATCCGCCGCCGCGTAATCATTACCGATTACACGGGCGCTGACGGGCTGGCCGTCGAGCACGAGCTCGCGTATGACCGCTGCGGGCGGCTGGCGTCCCGCACCCGCGGCGGCCGGGGAATGTCGTGGAAGTACGACGCCGACGGGAACCGCACCGGTTTCACCGACGCGCACGGAACCACCACCACTTATGTCCGGGATGCCGCAGGCCGGGTGACCGCTGTCAGCAACCCCCGGCTCGGGGAGGCCGTGTTCTCCCACGATGCGTCGGGGCGTATCACCGCAGCCACTGCCGGGAACCTGGTCCAGGAATGGGCCTACCGCTACGGGAGCCTGTCCGAGCACAGCCGCACGGACCGTTCTGACCCGCTCTCGACCGATGTCACCCTGATCGGCCGGGACGAGGACGGCCGGATCACGGCCCTGACCCGCGCCGGTACTGTGACCCAGTACGGGTATGACGGGGCCGGCCAAATGGTCTCGGCCGCCACCACCCGGAACGGGGAGCCGTGGCTTCCCTCTGCGGTCTCCGAGTGGATGTACGACGCCGGCGGGCGCCTTATCCGGGAATCCACGCCGGGTGGCTCCCGGGTCTATGAGTACGACGCCGCTGGACAGCTCCTCGCCGTCACGGACGCTGACGATTCACGGACTGAGTATGTTCATGACGGCCTGGGCCGCCGCACCCGGCTCATCCACCCGGACGGGTCCTGGACCGAGTACTCGTGGGGTCAGAGCGGCCAGCTGAAGAGCGTTGCCGACCGCACGCCCGACGGCATGGAAACCTCCCGGCATGAGCTGTGGGTGGACGCCCTCGGCGAGCTGGCTGCCGTTGATGGGTCGGAGCTGTGGTGGGACACCGCCACCCCCATCCCCACCCTGGCCGGCTTCGGCGGTCAACAGGTCCTTTCGTTGCCTGGTGGTGTCACCGGTATCGAGGACGCCTGGATCGCGCCGGGCTGGCGGGCCGCCCGCCCCACCGACCAGTCCGACCCCTGGGCCGTCATCGGCGCGCCGGCAGTCCCTGGCCCGGGTCCGGGTGGCACTGCCGTTGGTGGTGCCGCTGGTTTGGGTTCGGTGTCCGGGCTGGCCGGTGTGCTGCCCGCCGGGATCACTCTGACCGGCAACGGCGGCCTGGACATCGCTGGCCTGGAGTGGCTCGGGGCACGTGCGTACGACCCCGCTACTCGAGGTTTCCTCTCCACCGATCCTCTCTCCCCCGTCCTCGGCGCGGGCTGGGACGGCAACCCCTACGCCTACGCCGGCAATAACCCCCTCAACACCACCGACCCCACCGGGCTGCGTCCGCTCACTGATGACGAGCTGAAGGCCTACGACAAATCGGCCGGGAGCCACTGGGAGTACGTCGTTGCGGGACTCGCCGTGGCCGCTGGCGTTGCTGCATTGTTCGTGCCGGGGCTCAACATCATCGCGGCAGGAGCTATCGCCGGGGCATTGAGCTCGGGTGGCCTCTCGGTCTTTTCCCAGAAATCGCAGAAGGGTTCGGTCGACTGGTGGTCGGTCCTCGGCAACACCGCGATAGGCGCGGCTACCGGTGCTGCAGGTGGCGGCGCGGCCATGTGGACTAGGGGCGTCCTCGCGGGTGCGCCGGCCGGACAGGCTGCAGCAGCGCTCGGAGTAAGTGCTGGCGCCAACGGGGTCGTCGGTGCGGGTGCAAGTGCCGCGAGCTACCTTTATCAGAAAGGCGGGCGCATCAATAACGGCTGGGACTTTGCGGGCAAGATCGCTGGTGGTGGCTTCGCCGGTGCCGTAGGCGGCCTCGCGGGGCCGGCCGGCGGCAGCCTCGCCAGAGGGATGTCATTGTCGTCGACCGGCGTGGTTGCCAAGGCCGGAACGATGGCCATCAGTGGCGTTGGTGCGGGAACAGGTTCGATGCTGGAGAACGTCGTCGCCGGGGATCCCATTGACCCCGCGAAGGCCGGGGCAACAGGCCTGTTTGGAGCGGGTGCTGCCGCGATACCTGTGGGGCGCATACCGGCGTTCAACCAGACAGGCGTTAGCACGCTAAGGCAGATGCCGTACTTTGCGCCTCGGACTGTGAACGGCATGTTTAACTACAACCAGACGAATACCGTGGGACT
>NZ_CAKKMM010000764.1:0-2424 GCF_918698205.1 Microbacterium sp. Bi128
TCACCGACTCGGGCGAAGTCCTGCCCGCCGACCTCGTGGTCATCGCCGTCGGCGTTGTGCCGGAGGTCGGGTTGGCCGAGGCGGCCGGGCTCGGGATCCGCAACGGCATCCTCACCGACGCGTCGCTGCGGACCTCGGCGCCCGGGATCTTCGCCGCAGGCGACGTCGCCAACGCCCTGCACCCGTTCACCGGGGAACACCACCGCAGCGAGCACTGGTCCAATGCCCTGAATGGCGGCAAGGTGGCAGCCAAGGCGATGCTCGGCCTCGACGCCACGCTGGAGACCATCCCGTACTTCTACACGGACCAGTACGACGTCAGCATGGAGTACTCGGGCTTCCCGACGCTCGTTGCCGGCCCGCCGGTCATCCGCGGCTCGCTTGCGGACAAGGAGTTCATTGCCTTCTGGCAGCGCGAGGGCCAGGTGATCGCCGGAATGAATGTCAACTGGCCCCGCGCCGCCAAGCCGCAGAAGGCGATCAAGGCGCTCATCAACGCCCGCACCGCCGTGAGCCCGGACCTGCTTGCCGACTCCTCGGTACCCCTGGATCAGCTCCTGGATTAGCTCCTGGATCAGCTCCTGCCGGAAGCCTGACGGGCGGCCTCGCGCGCGACCGTTCCGGCGGTCTGGATGCTGGACTCATGCCCGGCCATGCCGGCCTGGCGGCCCCGCGCGTAGGCGCCCGGCAACGCCGCGAGCAGGGCATCGACGTCGGCGTCGGTTGAGGAATGCCCGAGCGTAAATCGCTGCGCCCCCCTCGCCGTGTCCTCGTCCAGGCCCATCGCCAGCAGCACATGGGAGGGCCTCGGAACACCGGCGGTGCAGGCGGAGCCAGTGGAGGATTCGACGCCGGCGAGGTCCAGCAGGAACAGCAGCGAGTCCCCTTCGCAGCCGGGGAACGTGAAATGCGCATTGCCCGGCAACCGCCCGGGGCCCGGGGCGCCCCGCAGGACGGCTTCGGGGACGGCCGCACGGACCCCCTCAATCAGCCGGTCCCGAAGGGCCGCGATCCTGGCGGCTTCCTCGGGGAGTTTCGCGGCAACGGCCTCGGCGGCCGCGGCAAACGCGGCGATCGAGGCGGTGTCCAGCGTCCCGGAGCGGACGTCGCGTTCCTGCCCGCCGCCGTGCTGCACCGGGGTCAGCTTCACCGCCCGGCCCAGGATCAGCGCGCCCACGCCGACCGGTCCGCCGATCTTGTGCCCGGAGACGGACATGGCGTCCAGGCCCGTCCCGCGGAAGTCAACGGGCAGGGAGCCGAAGGCCTGGACGGCGTCGGAGTGGACGGGTACGCCGGCGGCGTGTGCCAGTTCCACAACCCGGGCGACGGGCTGGATGGTGCCGACCTCGTTGTTGGCCCACATGACGCTCACCAGTGCGATCGAGCCCGGATCCCGGGACAGCTCGGCTTCGAGCACGGCCAGGTCCACGACGCCCGCCTCATCCACGGGGAGCCAGCACACGTCAGCGCCTTCATGCCGTTCGAGCCATTCGACGGTGTCCAGCACCGCGTGGTGTTCGACGGCGGAACAGAGGATGCGGGTCCGCGCCGGGTCCTCGGCACGGCGGGCCCAGTACAGGCCCTTGACCGCCAGGTTGTCCGCCTCGGTCCCGCCGGAGGTGAAGATGACCTCCGAGGGATGGGCGCCGGCGGCCGCCGCGAGTACTTCCCGCGCGTCCTCCACGGAGCGCCGGGCACGGCGGCCCGATCCATGCAGCGAGGACGGGTTGCCGGTCCGGGCCAGTTCGCGCGTCAGCGCGGCCAGCGCTTCCGGGGCGAGGGTGGTGGTGGCGGCGTGATCGAGGTAGACAGGCACAGCCCAATTCTACCTGCGCGCGCCCGGGCTGCCGCGGTGCCAGGGCGAAGGCACAGTCTCAGGGCAGAGGCACAGTGTCAGGGCGAAGGCACCGGCCGGAGGCACAGTGAAGGGCACAGTGAAGCACCCGGGGCTGGTGTACATTCAAGCGGTGAAAGCGCCACTCTGCCTTGTGCTGGCCACCTTGTTCTGGTCCGGCAATTTCGTCGTCGGACAGACCGCCAGAGCCTCAATGACACCGCTGGACCTGACCTTCTGGCGCTGGAGCCTGGCCGCCGTGCCGCTGCTGATCCTGGCCCACCTCATTGAACGGCCCGACTGGGGCGCGGTGCTGCGCCGCTGGCCCGTGCTTCTGCTGCTGAGTGTCCTGGGCATGAGCGGCTACACACTGCTGCTCTACGGCGCGCTCGGATTCACGTCCGCGATGAACGCCTCGCTGGTGACGGCCGCAAACCCGGCCCTCATTGTGGTCATGGCGATCGTCCTGCTCGGTGAGAAGACCACACGGCTGGGCTGGCTCGGCATCTGCCTTGGCCTGCTGGGTGTGCTGCTGGTCCTGACCCAGGGCGAGCTGGCCCGCGTGGTCAGCCTCGCCATCAACACCGGTG
>NZ_CAKKMM010000765.1:0-2422 GCF_918698205.1 Microbacterium sp. Bi128
CCACGGCTACGGGATCCAGGACAAGTTTGTGCCCGCCAGCACGGCAAAGATTCTGGCCGCGTCGGCGTATTACCACCTCGTTGAGACCGGCCGCGCCTCGCTGACCGCCCCCATGGGCAACTCGACTGCCGGCACCCAGATCCGCCGGATGGTCCAGCAGAGCAACAACGATTCGTGGGCGCTGATCCTGCGGGCGGTCGGTGCGCGGGGCATCACGGATTACGCCGCCTCGATCGGGATCACCTACGACCGCACGGTCAACCTGCTGACTCCCGCAGAAATGGCCAGGACCCTCCAGTTGCTCTACACGGGACAGCTGCTCAATGCCCGCAACACCGCCCAGCTCCTGTCCTATATGCAGAACACCAACTTTGAGACACTGATCCCGCCGGCGGTTCCGCCCGGGGTAGGGGTTCACCACAAGTACGGGCTGCTGTTCGGAAACCTGCATGACGCGGCCGTCCTGGACAAGGACGGCCGGGCCTTCGTGTTCGTCGTGTACACCCGCGGCAGGAATTACTCCGATATGGGCCCCCGCGCCCAGATCATTCAGCAGCTCACCCGGACCGTGACCGCCGCCCTGTTCTGATGGTTGAGGTTCTGACGCCTGCCGCTGTTAGACGGACACCGGCCCGGCGGCAGCGCGCTCCCTCTCCCTGGTCTTCTTGGACTTGGCGAACCGGAGATAGAGCGAGGGCACGATGAACAGATTGAGCAGGGTGGAGGTGACCAGGCCGCCCAGGATAACCACGGCCATGGGGTGTTCAATTTCATGGCCCGGGATGTTGCCCATGACAACCAGGGGTACCAGGGCAAGCCCGGTGGCCAGGGTGGTCATGAGGATGGGCGAGAGCCGCTCCGCCGCCCCGCGCATCACCAGGTCGCGGCCAAAGGTTTGGCCTTCATAGGTTTCCAGATGCTGGCAGTGGTTGATCAGCAGGATGCCGTTGCGCGCGGCGATCCCCATCACCGTGAGGAAGCCAACGAGGGACCCGAGGGACAGGACGCCGCCGGTCATGTAGGCGGCTATGACCCCGCCCACCAGGGCGACTGGCAGCGTCAGCAGCGACAGGACGGCCAGCCGCCAGCTGCGGAAGGACGCCTGCAGCAGCAGGAGGATCAGGACAAGGGCCGCCGCGGAGTAGATCATCAGGCGGTTCGTTGCCGCCTCGCGCTCGGTGTATTCGCCGAGAAGCTGCACGCTGTATCCTGCTGGCAGATCCAAGTTCTCCAGCCGCGACTTCAGCTCGCCGGCTACGGTTCCCAAGTCCGCTCCCTGGGCCAGGAAGGATCCCACCTCGACGCGGCGGGATCCGTTGGTGCGATCAATCTGGTTCGGCGTCGCCTGCAGGCTCACGTCGGCGACGTCGGCGAGGCGAACCCGCGCTCCGCTGGGCGTATCGATGGGCAGATCCTCGATGGCGGTGACGGACGAGCGGGTGGCCGGGGTGCTCCAGACCTGGACGTCGTAGGCCCGGCCGTCCCGGAAGACGTCGCCGACTTCCTCGCCTGCCACGAGTGTCGCGGCCGCACGCCGGACATCTCCCGGTTTGAGGCCATACTTCTGCGCCGCGGCCAGGTCAACCGTCACGGCGATCTGGGGGACTTCCACCTCGAGGGAGACGTGCGGGTTCTGGGTGCCCTGAATCGAGTCCATGATGGTCTTGACCCGTTGGGCCTGTTCCCGGAGCACGTTGAGGTCGTCTCCGTAGACCCGGACCAGGATGGGCTCGCTGGCGCCGGTGATGACCTCTTCAATCCGCTCCTTCAGATAGGTCTGGACGTCACGGTGCAGCCCCGGGTAACCCTTGACCACTTCCTCCACGGCGGCCACCGTCTCGTCGTAGTCGGCGTGGCGGTCGATGCTGATCCAGTGTTCGCCGGCATTGACACCGACGATTTCGTCCGCGGCGAATGCCTGCCCGATGTGCGTGCCGCAGTTCAGGACGCCGGGGACCTTGAGGAATTCCTCACAGCCGCGCTGGGAGATCCTGAACTCTTCCGCGGCAGAGGTTCCCGGTTCCGAGATCCAGTGCATCAGGAAGTCCCGTTCCTTGAACGTGGGGAACAGGGACGAGCCCATCAGGGGAGCGAGGAGCAAGCCCACGACGGCAAGCACGCCAAAGCCTGCGTAGCCGAACCGGGGCCGGTTCATGGCCTTGGACAGGGCGGCGTGGTAGCCGCGTTTGAGCACACGGACCAGCGGCGCATCGCGTTCTTTCAGTTTGGCGTTGCCCAGCAGAATCAGGGCAAGAGCCGGCGTCACTGTCAGCGCCACGAACATGGAGGCCAGGACAGCCAGGGTGTAGGAGACGGCCAACGGCCGGAAGAAGACGCCGGTCAGCCCGTCCAGGAAAAAGATCGGTACGGCGGCGACCACAATGATCAGGGTCGCGTAGACGATCGGGCTCCGCATCTCCAG
>NZ_CAKKMM010000766.1:0-2422 GCF_918698205.1 Microbacterium sp. Bi128
GTTGTCCCGGGCGAGCTCCCGGTCGAGCTGCTCCTGCGAGGCCTGGCCGTTGGCCGCCAGGGCATGCCAGAGATTCCAGCGCAGTTCGGCGTCCACGGCGAGGCCATCGATCACCGTGCTGCCGTCCAGGATGCCCCTGAGCAGGTCCAGCCGGCCGGCGTCGTAGCGGCTGGTTGCGGCAAGGGTCCGGGCCCAGGCCAATTGCTGGTCGGAACCCGGCGCTGCCGCGTGCAGCTGTTCGGCGGCCGTGGTGAGGAAGCCGTGGCGCACGGCATCGCGCTGGCCCCGGGGCACGTAGCGTTCCACTGCCGTCGAGGCATTGCCCAGGACATTGAGGAGGACGCCGATGCCCGGCTCGGCGGGCCCGAAGCGCTCGACGGCGTCGACGTAGAGTGCGGCCGGTGTGACGGCATCCCGGGCCGAGTCCCACAGCGCCGTCCAGCACAGCGCCCGCGCCATGGGGTCGTCCAGCTTGTCCAGGGAGCCGCGGACAGTCGCCTCGGAATGCGGGTCCAGCCGGACCTTGGCGTAGCTGAGGTCCTCGTCATTGACCAGCAGCAGCGCAGGGCGCGGTTTGCCGGCCAGCGCGGTCACATCGGTCCGGGCGCCGCGGACATCGGTCTCGACGCTGTCAGTGCGGACCAAGGCGCCGGCGTCGTCGAAATCGTAGAGGCCGATCCGCAGCCGGTGCGGGCGGGGCTCCTGCCGGCCGGTGGTGGGATCCACGGCGTCCTGCAGGACGGCGACGGAGCTGAGCGCGCTGCTGTCTTCGGTGGATTCGGTGGATTCGGTGATCTCGCTGGACAGGGTGGAGATGCCGGCGGTCTGGAGCCATTGGCGGGCCCATTCGCTGAGGTCGCGGCCGGACGCGGCGCTGAGGGCGGCCAACAGTTCGGCGAGGGTGGTGTTGCCGTAGGCGTGGTCCCGGAAGTACTGGCGGGACCCGGCGATGAAGGCCTCGAACCCGACGTAGGCCACCAGCTGCTTGAGCACCGATGCGCCCTTGGCGTAGGTGATGCCGTCGAAGTTCTGCTTCGCGGCTTCCAGGTCCGGGATGTCGGCGACGATCGGGTGGGTGGTGGGCAGCTGGTCCTGGACGTAGGCCCACGCCTTGCGGTTGTTGGCGAAGTTCACCCAGGCCGTGTCCCAGTCCGTGGTCCGGTCCACACCGAGGGTGCCCATGTAATCAGCGAAGGATTCCTTGAGCCACAAATCATCCCACCACTTCATGGTGACGAGGTCCCCGAACCACATGTGCGCCATCTCGTGGAGGAGCGTGTTGGCGCGGGCCTGGTACTGCGAATCGGCGGCCCGGGAGGTGAAGACGTAGCTTTCGGTGAAGGTCACCAGGCCCGGGTTTTCCATGGCGCCGAGGTTGTACTCGGGGACGAACGCCTGCTCGTATTTGCCCCACGGGTAAGGGAAATCAAAGAGTTCGTTGAAGAAGGACAGCCCGTTCCTGGTGAGGCGGAACAGGGCGTCGGTATCGAAGGACGCGGCTATGTAGGCTCGGCAGTAGAGCGCCAGCGGTACGTCCAGAACGGTGCCGTCGGCGAGCGTGCCGCGCCAGGCGTCCTCGGCCTTGAAGTACGGTCCGGCGAGGACGGTGGTGATGTAGGTGGACATCGCCTTGGTGGGCGCGAAGTCCCAGCGGCTCGTGGCGGGATCACTCGTCAGTTGGGTGCGCAGCACCTCGGCGCCGTTGGAGGACACCTGCCAGTCGGAGGGGGCCATGACGTGGAAGGTGAACTCGGCCTTCAGGTCGGGCTGTTCGAAGTTCGCGAACACCCGGCGGGCGTCGGCGGGTTCATACTGCGTGTAGAGGTAGCACTGGCCGTCGGCGGGATCGACGAAGCGGTGCATGCCTTCACCGGAGGTGCTGTACAGGGCGGTTCCCGTGATGGTGACCTGGTTCTCCGGCTGCAGGTTTTCGAGCCGGATCCGGGAACCGTCCACGACGTCGGCGACGGCGAGTCCCTTGCCGTTGAGGAAGACGCTGTGCACGCTGCCGGCGATGAAATCCACGAAGGTCGTCGCGCCGGGTTCGCTGGCCGAGAAGGAGATGATGCTGCGGCTCGTGTAGCCGGCGACGTTCGGGTCGGCCGCCTGCCGGACGTCGAGGGAGACATCGTAGCTGTGAGTGGTGATGAGGGCGGCGCGGTCCGCGGCCTCGTCGCGGCTCAGATTCTGGTTTGACACCCCGCTATCTAATCACGGGAGCCTGTGTGCCCGGTCACGCCGGCGGGAACATCAGGAAGGCGGCCGCCAGGCCCAGCAGGGCGATCAGCAGCCAGGACGCCAGCGCGGCCAGCAGCGCGCGTGCGCCGGTGTGCAGCAGCTGGCCCACCCGGACGGCGGAGCCCAGCCCGAACAGCGCCATGCCGAGCAGCAGGTCCTGGACGGCGGCGGCCACGTCCAGGGC
>NZ_CAKKMM010000767.1:0-2414 GCF_918698205.1 Microbacterium sp. Bi128
CATCAACTCGACGAACTCGTGGGTATTGAATTTTCTGTCGGCTGCCATGCGTAGCGCCCGAACGAGGGACTGCTTCAGGTAGAGATTGTTTCTTCCGGCAACATTGAACGCTCCTATCAAGACCTCGTCCGCCGACTTGCCTGACAAATTCTTCGTATCCCGATCGTTAGGGTTACCCTCCAGCGAGAGCACGTTGCTGTGGCTCGCGTCGATACCGGAGACAATTAGCGGGGAATGCGTGGCAACAATGAAGTGGCTTCCCTTGTACCTCTCAAAGGCCCGGCGGAGCAGGTCCAAGTATCCGCCTTGCCAGTCCGGGTGGAGGCTGATCTCAGGTTCGTCGATCAACACGAGACTCTTGTCATCTATGGCCGAAGCGATTCCGAGGACAGCAGTCACCAGAGAGAGCTCACCCGAGCTAGCATCGTTAAGGTCGAGGCGGGATCCGGAATCGGCCCGGATCAATGTCACGCTCTTCATCTCGATCATTCCCGAGCGTTTTAGTAGCTGGGCCGCCATAAGATGCTCTCCGTGGGCAAACTTGTGGTGCTCGAAGTCGGCAATCAATACCAGCTCGCGTCTCGCATCCCAATTACGAAGTAGTTCCGACGCCCTCGATACGTCGCGTCGGATATCTGGGTCTTCGATGTAGCCCTGGCTCCAGGCGCTGTCGTTAGGAATCTTAGATTCGACGGACGATTCATACGACTTTTCACGACCATCGGCGGTCGCCCTCAAAAAAGCCAATCCGCGACCGGTCCATCTATAGGCCACTTCAATGCGAGGCTCATATGAAAGATCACTGAATACATTGGCGATACGGCTTCGTCGAGGCTCGTCCATTTCTACAGCTGCGAACATTTCCCCTAGCGCCCTCTGAACCCCGGCACTTGCCGAGATGCGACCACGTGGATCTTTCAGCCCCAAGTATCGATAAAGGGGCGCGGCATAGGGCGCACTATCCACCGGGAACCTAGCGGAGGGAAGAGGGAACTTATCAAAGGCGCTAGTTGTGACAGCAGCAACGGCCCTCGGGCCCGGCAAGAATGTCGGCTCGACCTGAAGTCCGCCGATAGTTGATTCAACTCGGCCCTTGGAGAGGGAAACGTTACACTCCAGTGGGCCCATCGAGTAGCTGACACTGATTGCCGCCCCGCTTCGCGGCTTATTTGAGCCGATCGCGTCAAAGACTGTGGCAATTTGCGCCAGGAGCCGAGACTTGCCGACTCCATTTTTTCCGGTGATGGCCGTCGTCCAAGTCCCCTCACGGGACGTCTCGCCGACGGTGTCGATGCAAACTTCTTGCCCTTCGAGTCCGTCATAGGTAACGCTATTCAATCGAAATGAATCGACCATACTTTGCTGTGCTCCCAGATATTCTTGCGAGTCTCCTGTTCAGCATCGTAGCCGTGGGCCACTCCTCGACTCAAAGCGTAGGGCAAAAGTGAAACCTCACCCAGAGGCTCGTCTGAAGCGGCCCTAGCCCACCGCGGTTCCGTCCAATGGTTCCTCATCATTTGCCATGGCAGGGCCGCGCCGGTTTCAAGAAGATATCACGGCTACTTTAAGTCCCTCTTGTTGGATTGTCGACTCAGTCGGTTGCGTACGCGAATGCAGCGGTTCCATCCCCGCATGCGGCTGGTTGCGGCACGCAGCCGAAATCGTCCAGCTTAAGAACCTGCCGCTACGGTCATCCATACATATTGCACTCTCCGACGTTAACAGAACTTGTGCTCTCAGCGATCGGAGCCAACCTAGGGATGAGCCCATAGCTCGCGCAGGATAGGTTATAGGTGAGAAGCGAAATTGGGGAGATAAGAGCAAATGAACAACCGGGCTGCCATGCTGAACGCCTTCCTTCCGGCAACTGAGCTGGATGACCCTGAGCGCTTCGCCGGGCGAAGCAAACAGGTCCGCGAACTAGCCGATTCTTTGCATCTGCTAGGTTCCACACCACTCATATATGGTGATCGCGGCCTGGGGAAATCGAGCCTGGCCCTTCAACTTCGACTAATCGCCATGGGTAATGTTGAGCTACTGCATCAGTTGAATGCGGAGCGTCTCGCATTGCCCGCGGGCGGCAACTATCTCACTTTTTACGTAACATGCACGGACGCTACCAATTCCTTCCAAGACCTCCTGCAGGCATTGGTGAACGCAGCCGAATCTGTAGAGCTAGCTGGATCAGGTGATGCGACTCAACTTATCGACAGGGTTACCCGCCGACGCCTAACACTGAAATTTGTGGAGGTGGAAAGCACAAAAAAGTTCGCTGTCGAAAGTCAACGCTTGAGCTATCAAGATTTGAATCTCGAGGAAAAACTGGTTCAGCTATCTGAGCTCCTGACGCTGACCTACGGGCAGCCAGTACTCTTCGTGATCGACGAACTCGACCGAATGGAGAGCACAGAGGG
>NZ_CAKKMM010000768.1:0-2410 GCF_918698205.1 Microbacterium sp. Bi128
ACTCCGGCGGCTACAGCACGGCCGGCGGCATGCCGCCCGAGTTTGCAGATCTCTTCGGCGGCGGCGGATTCGGCGGCGGGGGCCAGTCCTTCCAGCGGGCTCCGCAGAAGGGCTCGGACCGCACCGCGTCGACCTCGATCTCATTCGGCGGCTCCATCCGCGGCACCACGATCGGCCTGCGTGAACCGGACGGTGAGGTCATCGACGTCCGCATCCCGGCCGGCATCAAGGACGGACAAAAGGTCCGCGTCCGCGGCAAGGGGCAGTACGCCCCCGCCGGCAACGGCGACCTCATGGTCACCGTTTCGGTAAAGCCGCACGAATTCTACGTCCGCGACGGCGACAACCTCCGGATCCACGTCCCGGTCTCCTTCCCGGAGGCGGCCCTGGGCGCAGACATCGAGGTTCCGACGGTCGACGGCGACACGGTCAAGGTCAGGGTTCCGGCAGGGACGCCCTCGGGCAGAACCCTGCGCGTCAAGGGCCGCGGCGTCAAGCACGCCAAAGCCACCGGCGATCTGCTGGTGACGATCGACGTCGCTGTTCCGCGGAAGCTGAACAAGGAAGCGGAGGAGGCCGTGAAGGCCTTCGCCGCGGCCACCGCCAATGAGGACGTCCGCGCGGGCCTGGCAGCCAAGGCCCGGCTCTAGGAACGGGATCCAGCCATGGCCATCGACTTCGACCAGCCGATCTTCGTCATCTCCGTTGCCGCGGAACTGGCGGACATGCACCCGCAGACGCTGCGCCAGTACGACCGGCTGGGCATCGTCTCGCCCAGCCGTGCCCCGGGCAAGTCGCGGCGTTACTCGCAGCGGGATGTGAATATGCTCCGCGAGGTCCAGCGGCTCTCCCAGGAGGGGGTCTCGCTGGAGGGCATCAAGCGGATCCTCCAGCTGGAGAACCAGGTGGCCGCCCTGCAGCGCCGGGTCGGAGAACTGACTGAGGAACTGGGCCGGCGCCGCCAAGGGGCCGATTCGCGGATCTTCGCCGCAGGAACTGCCGGCGACGTCGTCAGCCTGGCCCGCGGCAAGCGTCCGCAGGCGCGGTCGCAGGCGCTGGTGGTGTGGCGGCCGAGGGGCATGGGCTAGGACTCATCTCGCGGTTTCCCCAGGTTTCCCTGGCGAGCAGGGCGGCGATGACACGGCCGCGGGGAATGTGTCAACCATCACGTTTTTCGGTTACGTCGCAATGCCGGGGCAAGTAGCGGCAGGAGCAAACCGAGTACACCGGAACGCAATCAGGTACCCGACCATCCGATAGTCGGGTACCTCATTTGCGTGACTTCATGCCCATTCCGCGCGTTGAATTGGAGTGTCAGAAAAGGCTGGCATGACACGCCTACAGCTCCTGCGGGAAGCCCGGGCGCGGAGCCAGCGCAGGAGCAGCGTAGACGCCGGGGGGCATCGCATGCATGATTCAACCGAGTTTGATCAGTCCAGGTGTGATTCGCGCCGGTTTGATTCGCCCCTTCGGGGCGGGTCCCGGCTGCGGCCAGTTGCGTTGACGGGCGGAGCTCATCCATATATCCCTGGGGAAGGCCCTGGTGGTCGTCTTCCTGTGTTTCGACTTCGTCCGCGCGGTCTCCGTGCCGCGATCCCGCAGCCGGTTCGTCGCCAACCCGTGGTTCCGGACACTTGCACTGCCTTCCATCGTGGTCATGGCGTTCAGCGTGCTCCTCGATGCCGCCTCCGGCTCTTGGCCCGAGGTCGCCGCCGGAGTGTTCGTCATGGTCGCCGTGATCTTCAGGTGGCACCATGGCAGCGACGAGGACAGCTGGTGGACGGGCAAAGGCAAGGCCGTGGGCCGTTGGCTCCGGAACCGGGCAGCCTCCGGGTCCCTGGTTGCTCCGGCCACGGCCTGAAAAACCACGGCCTGAAAAAGACCTTGCTGTCCGGGCGTCCCAGGGTGTCCAATCCTTAACACAAGGCCCTGCAGGGCACGAGTGGATGCGACGCCGGGAGGTTCTCATGCCGTCGAAAGGCGCCAAGACGCCGTCAAGGGGACCGGTCCGGGGTACGTCTGACCTCCGGCGGGCAGACGCCAACGGCGTCGCGCCGCCGGAACAGCCGGACAAGGTCCGCAATGTGGCACTCGTGGGGCATTCCGGTTCCGGAAAAACGATGCTCACCGAGGCACTGCTTGCCGCCACCGGAGCCATCACCCGCAAGGGCTCGATCGCCGAGGGCACTACGGTGAGCGACTCGGATCCTTCCGCCATCGCGCAGCAGCGCTCCGTGGCGCTCGCGGTGGTGCCGGTGATGGTGGGGGACATCAAGGTCAACCTGCTGGACACTCCGGGCTATACGGATTTCATCGGCGAGCTGAGGGCAGGGCTCCGGGCGGCGGATGCGGTGCTGTTCGTCGTCTCGGCCACCGACGATGTCGACGCAGCGACCACGGCGCTTTGGAG
>NZ_CAKKMM010000769.1:0-2409 GCF_918698205.1 Microbacterium sp. Bi128
GGGCTTCCTTGGACTTCCGGCCCTCTTTGTAGTCCACCAGTTCGAGGTCGTAGATCGCGATGCCCCACTCGAAGACCGGTGCCAGCAGCGCGTTGTACAGCGGGTTGCCCAGGTTGAAGGGCGTCCATTTCTGGTCCGGATCCATCCGCAGCAGGTTGTATCCGATGTCGTTGTCCTTGCCGACCACATTTGTCCAGCGGTGGTGGAGATCGTTGTGGGTGTGCTGCCAGGAGCGCGCGGGGGTGACGAAGTCCCATTCCCAGGTGGTGGAGTGGATGTCCGGGTCCCGCATCCAGTCCCACTGCCCGTGCAGGATGTTGTGCCCAAGTTCCATGTTTTCCAGGATCTTGGCGAAGCTCAGCAGCGCGGTGCCGGCGAACCAGGCGGGCTTCTTCTTGCTGACAAGGAGCAGGGCACGGCCGGAGAGCTCCAGGCCGCGCTGGATCTTGATCATGCGGCGGATGTAGGCGGCATCGGCGGACCCGCGCTTGGCGAGGATGTCATCCTTGATGGCGTCGAGTTCGCGCCCCAGCTCCGCCACCTGCTCGTCGGAGAGGTGGGCGGCCGCGGGCGGACGCAACAGCGGGCTGCCGGTCTCGGCGAGGGCGCCGGGCCGCGTCTTCGCGACCGTGACGACCTTTGCTGTGTCGGCTGAACCGCTGGTGGCGGGGGTGTCGGCGTCGGAAAGGTCCGGTTTGTTGGAAACAATCGTCATGCGGTGATACTCCTCAGAGGTCGAGGTTAACGGGGCCGGCGGCTGCCGACACGCACGTCTGGATTAGTTGGCCGGGCTCGCCGTGCACTTCGTTGGTGCGCAGGTCACGGACGTGGCCGGCCCGCAGCGGGATGAGGCAGCTGTGGCAGATACCCATCCGGCAGCCGCTGGGCATGAGGATGCCGGCGTCCTCGCCGACATCGAGCAGCGGGGTGTCGCCATCGGCCTCGACTTCACGGTCGGAGGCCTCGAAGGTGACCAGGCCGCCGTCGTGCCCGGCGCCGCCGGCGAGGCTGGTGCTGAAGCGTTCGATGGTCAGGGTGCCCGAGCTGGCCGCGGCCTGCTGGGCGTCCTCCGCTTCGGCCTCCCACAGCGCCTCGGCGTCGTTGAGGAACCCTTCCGGACCGCATGCGTAGGCGGCGCGCTGGCGCCAGTCCGGGCAGAGCCGGTCCAGGTCGGCGGCCGAGGTGAAGTCCAGCCGTCCGCTCTCACCGGTGAACCAGTGCGTGACGCGCAGGTTGGGGAACTGGTCGGCGAGCTCGGCGAGTTCTTCACGGAAGATGGTGTCCGCGGCGGTGCGGGCTGTGTGGATCAGGACGACGTCCGAATCCGGGCGGTGCGGAACGAGCGTGCGGATCATCGACATCACCGGGGTGATCCCGCTGCCGGCCGTGAGCATGAGCAGCGGCCGCGGATGCTCGGGCAGGACGAAATCGCCCTGCGGGGGCGCCAGGAACAGGACGTCGCCGGGCTTGGTGCCGCGCACGAGGGCCCCGGAGACGGCGCCCATGTCGGTCACGGTGATTGCCGGGTCCTGTCCGGCGGGGGCGCTGAGCGAGTAGGACCGCCAGTGGCGGACACCGTCGAGCTCGACGCCAATACGGGCCCACTGGCCGGCAAGATGTGCTTGCCAGCCGCGGCCGGGACGGAAGAAAATGGTGGCGGAATCGGCCGTTTCTGGAACCACCCTGGTGACTACGCCGCGCAATTGGCGAGCGGAAAACACAGGATTGAACAGCGACAGAATGTCTTCTGGAGCTAGTGGGGTGGTCAGTAGAGATGCGGCGCGCGCCAGCTTACGGAGCCGGATCATTCATCAAGCTTATGTCAGATTGCGCCATACTTCTTCACCCAAGGCATACGATCGACTCAAGAAAACTATCCCGCCGCAACAACTCATCGGACTGTTCATGAACACATCCCCTGCCCGGGAGCCTGCCGGCCCCACCCCCGCCTACGATCCTCCCTGGCTGGCCCTGCCGCGGGAGGTCAGCGACATGCTGCGGCCGCGGATGCCCGGCATTGTGGAGGCCATCATCGAAGCCGTCCCGCAGCTCGTCCCGGCGTACGCCAGACCGATCGAGGGGCGCTTTGGCAGGGGGCTGCGCAGGGGCGTGGCCGCGGCACTGGACCGCTTCCTGCAACTGCCCGGGACCCGGCTGCCAGCGCTGTCCGAGGAAAGCCGGGAGCTGGTGGCCGGGCTGGGCAGCGGCGAGTTCCGGCAGGGGCGGAGCATGGACGCGCTCCTGAGCGCCTACCGGATGGGCGCCCGCGTGACGTTCCGGGAGATGTCCAAAGTCTCAGTGGAACATCATCTGGGCCAGGGCGTCGTGGTGGATCTGGGCGAATCGATCCTCGCGTACATCGATGAGCTGTCAGCGGTCAGCGCCGAGGCCTACGCCTTTGAGCAGTCC
>NZ_CAKKMM010000770.1:0-2406 GCF_918698205.1 Microbacterium sp. Bi128
GTCCTTACCGCAACGCCTGCAGCGCTTGTAGCGGCCGCCATCCTCGGTGAACTCCAGGTGCCAATCATGGCGCATGTTCAACTTACACAACAGGGTCCTGAGCATGACCCTCTCCGAGCTGAGTCACGATCCACGCAAACCGCGATCCCGTCCACGTTGGTCCAAGTACCAGTCCGCCTGATTTCAACAGTGGGTCGGTGAGTGCGGTCACCAGCCGAAGCGGTGCCCGGAGCGTGGGTCATGGTTGCTGCCCGCGTGACAGCTGTCGCTCGGAGGTTTTCATGTGAGGCAACAAGGGGGCAAATCGCTCGACACCGTGATCACGCTGATGAACGCCGTTTTCAGCGTAATCTTCCTTGCAGACTTCATCTACCGGGTCGTCACCGCGCCATCGCCGGGCGGCTATGTCTTCAAGCACTTCGGCTGGGCCGACATCTTGGCCAGCTTGCCTTTCGAACAATGAAACCCTCCTTGCCGCTGGCCTGCCTGTCCGCGCCCGGCCGCCCACAGGCGGAGATTGGTATGCGAAACGTCCCAATAGCTCCGAAATAGGTATTTCCCCTAACTAATCCGTCCTCCTAAGCTGGGCGGAGTACGGCATATCGCCTGCTTCGAGCTGCCCGGGAGCTTCTAATGGAGACGCGCCACCTCAAGTACTTCATTGCAGTGGCCGAGGAACGTCACTTCGGCCGCGCAGCCCAGCGGCTGCACATGGCCCAGCCGCCTTTGTCCCAACAGATCCGGCAGCTGGAGGTACAGCTCGGCACACCCTTGCTGCTGCGCACTACGCGCAAGGTGGATCTCACCCCAGCCGGACAGGTCCTGTTGGATCGAGGACGGCTGCTGATGCAGGAACTGGAAGCTCTGGAGGAGGACGTCCGGCAGGTCGGCGCAGGTGCCACTGGCGTCCTCCGCGTCGGCTTCACCGGAACAGCCACCTACCGGCTGATGCCCAGCATCGTCCAGGCCGCCCGACGCACTTTTCCCGGGCTCCGCATCACCGTTCAGGGCGAAATGCTGACGCCGCAGATGGAGTCCGCACTCGAGGACGGAAGGCTCGACGTCGCCGTCCTCCGACCCCCAGTCCGCTCCGGAACTGTGGCCCTCAAACTGCTCGAACAGGATCAGCTGGTCGCGGCACTCCCGGCGGATTCGCCGATGGCGGAAAAGGGCACCCTGGAACTGGCGGAGCTCGCCGGCCAGGACTTCGTCGGTTATCCGAGCTACTCCGCGGTCAGCAGCATCGTCGTGGATGCCTGCCGCAAAGCCGGGTTCCAGCCGCGGCTCGTCCAGGAGGCCAGGGAAACCTCCACCCTGCTCTCGCTCGTCGCGGCAGGGATGGGGATCGCCCTAGTGCCGATGACTTCCCGGATGTTTTCCTTTCAGGGTGTCGTCTTCCGTCCGTTGCATAACCCGCCGCCGGTCGACCTCGCCGTTGCCTGGATCCGCGACGCTGAGACACCCCTGCTGCGCAGCTTCCTGCAGCTCTTCGATTTACCTCCCACATCGGGCCCTGGCCAGCAACAGCCCCCGCTTCGCCCCGCGGAGTCGCCGGCCCAGTCCCTGCCACAGTCACAACCCGCATCCGCAACAAAGGAACCACCCCGTGAAAATTGACCGCATTGAGGCCATTCCCTACGCCATTCCTTACGCGCGGCCGCTGAAGTTCGCCAGCGGCGAGGTGACTTCCGCGGAACACGTGCTGGTCCGGATCTACACGGACACCGGCATCTGCGGTATCGCGGACACCCCGCCGCGGCCCTACACCTACGGCGAAACCCAGGATTCGATCGTCTCGGTGGTGACCAAGGTCTTTGCCCCGCAACTCATCGGGCTGGACCCGCTGGACCGCTCCAAGGTCCAGCAGCTGCTCCGGCGCACGGTCAACAACCCCACGGCCAAGGGGGCCCTGGACATCGCCCTCTGGGATGTCATCGGGATCTCGCTGGGCACCCCGGTGCACAAACTGCTGGGCGGCTTCACCGACAGCATGCGGGTCTCGCACATGTTGGGCTTCAAGCCCGCCGCCGAGCTTCTGGAAGAAGCGCTGCGGTTCCGTGAAAAGTACGGCATCAACACCTTCAAGCTCAAGACCGGGCGGCGGCCCCTCTCCCTCGACGTCGAGGCCTGCCATGTTTTGCGGGAGGGCCTTGGCGAGGACGCCGAGATCTACCTCGACGCCAACCGTGGCTGGACGGCGAACGAGGCCATGGAGGTTCTGCGCAGGACCGAGGGCCTGGGCCTTTCCACGCTGGAGGAGCCGTGCGATGCCGGCGAGGCGATGGGCCGGCGCCGGCTGGTGCAGAGCTCGAGCATCCCGATCGTGGGCGACGAAAGCGTCCCCACCCTGAGCGATGTCTCCCGCGAATTGCTTTCCGGCGGCAGCACCGCGATCTGCATTAAGAC
>NZ_CAKKMM010000771.1:0-2398 GCF_918698205.1 Microbacterium sp. Bi128
CAGCGGCTCCGGAGCCGGGCGTCAGTGTGGCGAACTCGCGGTTGAAGTCCTCGCGGGTCGTCTCGGGCCGCTGCAGCCGGGCCAGGGTGGCCTCCTGCGTTGGCTGGGCGTCTTCACCGTTGACGATCATCGCGTACTTGATCTGGCCGGAGTCGATCATGTTGGCCGCCAGGGTCATGCCGTTGACGAATCCAAGGCAGGCGTTGGCCAGATCAAAGTTCATGGCCGACGAAGGCAGGCGCAGTCCGTGGTGGATCTTCACCGCGACGGACGGTTCGAGGTTGCGCCGCGTCACGGAGGTGTTGATCAGCAGGCCAATCTCGGACGCTTCGATGCCGGACTCGGCCAGGGCCTTTGCGCCCGCCTCGATGGCTGCGTCGTCGAACGATGTCCCGGGGGCCCACCAGCGCCGGTGTGTGATGCCTGCGACCCGTTCGAGCAGCTTCGGGGGGACCCTCAGCCGCCGCAGGGTCGAAGCCAGCCTGCGGTCGAAATCCATGGAACTGATGATCGTCGGAGCTTCGACGCTGCTTACCGAAAGTAGAGCGGTGTTGCTGTGCCGGAATGTTGCATTGCCTACCAATTCAAGCCCCTCTTCATGTCCGTCCTGCGCTCCGGCGGTGGCCGCTCACAAGCCCGAGAGCTTAACTATGCCCCGTGCAGGTCAATTCCCGCATATGCGGCCTCAGCCATCTGCGGCGGCTTCGCGCTGGTTCTGCGCGGAATGGCCGCAGATGCGCAGTAGATTGTAAGTATCCGGGGCCGCCCCGGAACCCCCGTGTCCGTCCGAATCATGCTTTCGTCGGACAGCGGACCAGTCCGCCGACCAGGAGAACCGAAGCGCCTTGCACCTGAAAAGTTTGACCGTCCGGGGATTCAAGTCGTTCGCCTCGGCGACGACCTTTGAATTCGAACCGGGCGTCACCGCCGTGGTGGGCCCCAACGGCTCGGGCAAATCCAACGTGGTGGACGCGCTGGCGTGGGTCATGGGCGAACAGGGAGCCAAGACCCTCCGCGGCGGCAAGATGGAAGACGTGATCTTCGCCGGCACCTCGGGCCGGCCGCCCCTGGGGAGGGCGCACGTCTCGCTGACCATCGACAACAGCGACGGCGCCCTCCCGATCGAATACAGCGAGGTCACGATCTCGCGCACGCTGTTCCGGACCGGCGGCTCGGAATACGCCATCAACGGCGCGGGATGCCGGCTGCTCGATATCCAGGAGCTGCTCTCTGACTCGGGCCTGGGCCGCGAGATGCACGTGATTGTCGGCCAGGGCCAGCTGGACAAGGTCCTGCACGCCACCCCCGAGGACCGGCGCGGCTTCATTGAGGAGGCCGCCGGCATCCTCAAACACCGCCGCCGCAAGGAAAAGACGGTCCGCAAACTCGAAGCCATGCAGGCCAACTTGTCCCGGCTCAGCGACCTCACCGGCGAACTCCGGCGGCAGCTGACCCCGCTGGGCAAACAGGCCGAGGTGGCCCGGCGCGCCCAGAGCGTCCAGTTCGAGGTCCGTGACGCCCGCTCACGGCTCCTGGCCGACGACCTCGTTGCGCTGCAGTCCGCGCTGGCGCAGGACGTGGCGGATGAATCGGCGCTCAAGGCACGCCGCGCCGTCGTCGAACGCGACCTCGAGGCCGGGCGGCAGCGCCAGGCCGTCCTCGAAGGGCTTGCAGCCGAGGCCACGCCCGCGCTGAACGCCGCGCGGGAGAACTGGTATTCGCTCTCCACCGGGCGCGAACGGCTCCGTTCCCTCGGTTCGCTCGCCGAGGAACGCCGCCGCCTGCTCGGCGCCGCGGATGTGGTTCCGGACACCGGCCGGGACCCGGACCAGCTGGAGCAGCAGGCCGCCCGCGTCCGCGACGAGCAGGCCGGGCTGGAACGGCAGATCCTGGACCGCACCGAGGCCCTGGACGCCGCGACAGCCGCCAAACCCGACGCCGAACAGGCCGCCGCCGCCGAGGACAAGCGGCTCGCGGCCCTGCTCCGCGCCGCCGCGGACCGGCGTGAAGGCCTGGCCAAGCTCGCCGGGCAGGTCGGCGCGGCACGGTCCCGCGTCGAGTCTGCCCAGTCCGAGCTCGGCCGCCTCCGCGAATCGCAAAAGGCGGGCGAGGAGCGCCGCCGCCAGGCGCACAGCGAGTTCACGGCCCTGGAAGCGCAGGTCGCAGGGGTCGAGGACGGCGAGGAATCGCTCGACGCCGATTACGAGGCCGCGAGCGAGGCCCTCGAAACCATCATCGCCGAAATTGACGCCCTGAAGGCGGCCGAGCGCGAAAGCGAGCGGGAACGCGGCGCCCTCATGGCCCGCCGCGATGCCCTCCAGCTGGGCCTGAACCGCAAAGACGGCTCCGGGCATGTGCTCGGCGCGGCAGCCGGGGACCTGGCCGACGGGGGCCTGGG
>NZ_CAKKMM010000772.1:0-2394 GCF_918698205.1 Microbacterium sp. Bi128
CACCTGGAGCGTGACGGTAGGGATCGGGATGCAGCATGTTGTGGCCATGTTCGGTGCCACCTTCCTGGTCCCGATCATCACGGGCATGCCGCCAGCCACCACCCTGTTCTTCTCCGGCATTGGCACGCTCCTGTTCCTGGTCATCACGCAGGGACGGGTGCCCAGCTACCTCGGTTCCAGCTTCGCGTTCATCGCGCCGATCATGGCTTCCCAGCAGCAGTTCGGCGTCCCCGGGGCACTCGGCGGCGTGGTCCTGGCGGGCGCGACCCTCGCCGTCGTCGGCGCCGTAGTGCAGAAGTTCGGCGCCGGCTGGATCAACCGGGTCATGCCGCCGATCGTGACCGGCGCGATCGTGGCGCTGATCGGCCTGAACCTGGCACCCGCGGCGAAGGCCAACTTCGACCAGGCCCCCGTCACCGCCTTCATCACCCTGGCCGTCATCATCGTGGTCAGCGTGCTGTTCCGCGGCATGCTGGGCCGGCTGAGCATCCTGGTGGGTGTCCTGGTGGGCTACCTTGTTGCGATGATCCGGGGCGAGGTGGACTTCTCCAAGGTGGACAGTGCTGGGTGGGTGGGCCTGCCGCATTTCCAGACCCCCGAATTCCACCTGGGCGTCGTGGGCCTCTTCGTGCCGGTCGTACTGGTGCTGGTGGCAGAGAACATCGGCCACGTGAAATCCGTGTCCGCCATGACGGGGCAGAACCTCGACGGCGTCTCCGGCCGCGCGCTGCTGGCCGACGGCGCCGCCACCGTACTTGCCGGTCTTGGCGGCGGGTCCGGGACGACCACCTACGCCGAGAACATCGGCGTCATGGCCGCCACCAAGGTGTATTCGACGGCGGCGTACTGGGTGGCCGGCGGCTTCGCGGTGATCCTGAGCTTCTCGCCGAAGTTTGGCGAGCTTATCGCCACCGTCCCCGCCGGCGTCCTGGGCGGCGCGGCCACGATGCTGTACGGCATGATCGGCGTGCTGGGCGTGAAAATCTGGGTCCAGAACAAGGTGAACTTCTCCAACTCGATCAACCTGACCACGGCCGCCGTCGCCCTTATTGTCGGGATTGCCGACTACACCTGGACCATCGGCGACTTGAAGTTCACCGGGATTGCGCTCGGCTCGGCCGCCGCCCTGGTGATCTACCACGGCATGAAGGCGATCGCGAAGGTGCGCGGCACGGTGGCCGAACCGGAAACCGAAGATCCCACGCCGGCCGCGGCTTCGACGGCCGCGGTCAAGGCAGCCGTCAAGCGCTCCCCCAAGAAGCGCCGCTAAAGAACGCCGCCCGGAAGCGCGCGGCGAGCGGGCAATCCCGCCCGACGAGAAAGGCCGGACTCCGCCCAGGGGCAGGAGTCCGGCCTTTTCGCTGTCACGGCCGGCAGCGCCGGTGGCGGCGGGGCGCGACGGGCCCGGGACTAGCCGGCGTCGAAGGCGTCCTTGTCATCGTCGCGGTCCTTCGGCGACTTGTTCTCCGGCAGGTCCGTCCCGGAGCCGTCCGGCAGCCCCGCCGCGTCCTGTCCGGACTCAGAGGAGAAGGGCCGCCCGGCGTCGGGCTCTTCCGTGTTGGCACCGTCCATCTCCGCTTCCGACGACGGCACTGCCGCCTCGGAATTCTCCGAGGCGTCCGGGTCGAAGCCGGGGGTTGCGCTGGCGTTTTCTGAACTCATTTGTTCCTCCGCTCCTCCGAAGCGTCCTGCTCCGGGTTCTCCTGCACTGTCTTGGTCTTCTGCACCGAACTGGCTCAGGTCCGGCGCGCCGGCCGGATACGTCTCGCCGTCGGGGCTGTCCTGGTTCAGCCCGGCGGCGTCGAAGGCCTCCTCCTCGCGGGGCTGGGCAAATTTCTTCCCATCGCCGCCCATCTCCTGCTCGGCGGTCGGCGTGCCGTAGCCGCCCGCTTCCTCGGTGACGGTCTTGGGATCCTGCTGGTTTTCAGTCCTGTCATTCCTCCTGGTGCTGGAAACTGATGCTGGAAATGGGACTAGCTGGCAGTGGACGGGTCCAGAGCGGGTTCAGAGACCCTTGCCTCCGGTGACCGGAAGCACGGCTCCGGAAATGTAGGAACCGTGGTCGGAGGCGAGAAGGACATAGGCGGCCGCGAGCTCCGCCGGCTGCCCCGCCCGCTGCAGGGGCGTGTCCTGGCCGAAGGACGGGAGCTTGTCGGGCCATTCGGTGGCCGGAATCAGCGGTGTCCAGATGGGACCCGGGGCCACGGCGTTGACCCTGATCCCCTTGGGTCCGAGCTCCTGGGCCAGGGCTTTGGTGAAAGCCACCTGGGCCGCCTTGGTCATGGCGTAGTCAATGAGTTCCGGGGACGGGTTGAAGGCCTGGATTGACGCCGTGGTGATGATCGACGCACCCGCTTCCAGATGCGGGACCGCGGCACGGGCCGTCCAGAGCAG
>NZ_CAKKMM010000773.1:0-2393 GCF_918698205.1 Microbacterium sp. Bi128
CGTCACGACGGAAACCGTAACCAGGACGGTGCCAGTGCAGCGCGAAGAGGTTCGTATCGAGCGGGAACCGATTGCCGAGGAAGACCGCGACGAGGTCTCGAACCGTCCGGCCAGCGACGACGAGGTAATCCTTCACGAAGAGCGCGTCATAGTGACCAAGGAGACCGTCCCGGTTGAACGGGTCCGCATCGTTACTGAAACGGTCGCAGATGAAGTCACCATCCGTGAGAAGGTCCACAAGGAACACTTTGACGGCTCGGACAGCGAGGGATCAGAGGGCTCCGAGGGAACCGACGCCAGCCGCGGCTGAACATGCGGATTGGTTTAGATGCCCGGGGCAAAGGCTGCGACCCATGGCCCCGGGCATCTTGTTGTCGGAACGGGGGGTTCGGGCGATTGGTGGCCCCCGGCCACACCCCTCGACCTAAAGGGTTAACGGGATCCCCTGCCCACCGGTACGGCTATGGCCTCTCGCCTGCGGCAGTGCCAGTATGTTGGGAATCAGGCTGAACCACGGAGCCTGGCTCCGGGCGGAAAGGACTCGAGGTCATGACCTACATCAACAACTTCGGCGATGTGGGGCGCGGCGACGTCGCCGTGGCAGGCGGCAAGGGCGTCGGACTGGGCGGCCTCAGCCAGGGAGGGCTCCCGGTCCCGCCGGGGTTCGTGCTGAACACCGCAGCCTACGCGGATTATGTGGCTGCCAACCATCTCGAGGCCGGCATCCATGAACTGGCTGTACTGTCGCCGCACGCGGCGCCACAGGAGTACGAGGAAGCCTCGAAACGGATCCGCGCCCTTTTCACCAGCGGCACCATGCCACACACCATCGCGGCGGAACTCGGCGCCGCCTACGGGAGGCTCGGCGACGGAGACACAGCCGTGGCGGTGCGCTCCTCCGCCACGGCCGAAGACCTCGCCTCAGCCAGCTTCGCCGGCCAACAGGAAACCTACCTCAACGTCCGGGGGACGGAGGCTGTGGCCGCGGCCGTGACTGAGTGCTGGGCTTCCCTGTGGACGGCGCGTGCCATGGCCTACCGCGCCCGTGAAGGCATAGACCCGGACACGGTGCGCCTCGCCGTCGTGGTCCAGCAGATGGTCGACGCCGAGGCTGCCGGGGTGATGTTCACCGCCAATCCGGCCAACGGGCGCCGCAACCAGACGGTGATCAGTGCCGCGTGGGGCCTGGGCGAGTCCGTTGTCAGCGGATCGGTCACCACGGACGACGTCGTCGTCGAAGCAGGGACGGGCCGTGTGCTGTCCCGCCGGACAGCTGACAAGGAGGTCATGACCGTCTACGCGGAGCGCGGCACCCTGGAGCAGCCGGTGCCGGCGACGCGCCGCCGGCAGGCCGTATTGGACGACCGGGCGGCGGCCGAGCTGGCCGGTTACGGAACACGGATTACGGAGCATTTCGGGACGCCGCAGGACATCGAGTGGGCACGCGCCGCTGGCGAGTTCTTCATCCTGCAATCCCGGCCCATCACCGCTCTGCCCGAACCGGCAGCCGACATCCCGGACACCTGGCCGGTGCCCTACCGGCACGGGCTGTACTTCCGGGCAAGCATCGTTGAACAGCTGCCCGACCCGCTCTCGCCGCTGTTCGCCGACCTCATTGACGGCTCGGTGTCACGGTCGCTGAGGGCCCTGATGGCCGGCGCCGTCGGCAAGGAGGTCATCCGCGAGGACGACGTCGGGCTGCCCACTATCAACGGCTACGCCTATTACTACTACCGCAACTCGGGAATGTGGCGGGTGATGGGCAAGTCGCTGACGGCGATGCGTGCGCTGGCCCGTGGCAAGGCGCATATGGGAGTGGCCGGCTGGCGGGAATTTTCGCATCCCCGCTACGAGCAGGTGATCAAGGACTGGTCCGCGAAGCCCATCGGGGAGCTCTCCGGAGAGGAACTGCTGGCGGGTGCGCAGACGCTGCTTGACGCCGGCACGGTGTACTACACGGCCGTGCAGTCCATCATTCCGATCGCCGCAACAAGCGAAATCTCCTTCCGGGCCTACTACGACAAGTTCGTTCGGCGCGACGGCGATCCCCCCGCCCAGACCTTCCTCCTTGGTTACGACAGCGAACCCATCCGCGCAGAGAAGTCGCTGTACGACCTCGCGGCCTGGGCCCGGGACGTGCCGGGGCTGGCCCCGGCGATCCTCAACGCCCCCACCGCTGCGCTGGCCGGGCCGCAACGCACCGGGTCCACGCCTGCCGGAGTGGACCCGGCACCCTGGCAGCAATGGCAGGCCCGCTTCCAGGAGCACCTCGGCCGGTTCGGCCATGCGGTCTATAACCTGGACTTCGTCAGTCCGGTGCCTGCTGACGATCCCTCGCCGCTGCTGGAGACCGTGAAGTTTTACCTGCGGGGACATGGCAATGACCCCTACGA
>NZ_CAKKMM010000774.1:0-2391 GCF_918698205.1 Microbacterium sp. Bi128
CGCGGATCCCGGTTACGGGCTCGGATTCGGGTACGTGCCGCGCCGCAGCGAAGAAGGCCGGACCAGCGGCCGGGCCCAGCGGTTGTCCGCGGCAGTGCGGCGGGCCGCCCGCGCCGCGTCCTGACCGGCCCCCTGCAGGCTCCTGCGGCGCCGCAGCAGGTTCGTCCATTTGTAGCAGCAACCACGCGGCCCTAGGGTGAGCCGGGATGGTCACTCCAGAAAAGACAACAGACAAGCCGCCCTCCTGGCTGCGCATACGGGCCCATGGCGCGGCCAGCGGCGTCGCGGCGGCGCTCGTGTGGCCGCGGCTCCAGCTGGCGCTGAAGGCGGCGCTGGCAGCGGGCATTGCTTTCGCGATCGCGCCCTTCATGCCGGGCTCCGCCGCTGACTACCCCTACTACGCCCCGCTCGGCGCCCTGGTGGCCATGTACGAGAACGTTGCCGGTTCCATGCGCCAGGGCCTGCAGGCGCTGGTCGGTCTGGCGATCGGGGTGGGACTGGCGTTCATGCTTTTCAGCCTCGGCTCGCCGTCGCCGTGGACGGTCGCGGTGGTCATGGGACTGGGCGTTATCCTCGCCGGCCTGCCCAAGATCGGTTCGGGCCGGGACTGGATCCCGACGGCGGCCCTGCTGGTACTGCTGGTGGGCGGCCACAACCCGGACTCGTTCTCGTTCGGGTATCTTTTCCAGATGGCGGTCGGCGTCACGGTGGGCATCGTCGTGAATCTGTTGGTCTTCCCGCCGCTGCATTTCCGGGCCGCGGCCCTGAGCATCGTGGAATTGCGCCAGGCGCTCGCCCAGCAGCTCTGGGACATGGGCAAGGCGCTCAAGGAGAGCTGGCCGCCGGAGCATGTTGACTGGTCCCGCCGCTCGGAAGCGCTCGCGGCGCACGCCCGCTCAGTGCGGCTCGCCGCCGAGAACGCTGACGCCAGCCGCCGGGCCAATCCCCGCCGCCGGCTGCATCCGCGCGACATCACCCTCGACTACCGCAACCTGCGGGACCTGGAGCGGCTCACATTCCACGTCCAGGACGTCACCCAGGTGCTCTCCGACGTCATCTGGGCCGAGGACACCCCGTTCGTGATTCCGGACGAATACGCGGCACCCCTCGGTGACGCCATGTCCGCCGTCGGCGACGTGCTGCGAGCCACGGAGGAGGACAACCCGGATCGCCAGGCCGAGCTGGCCCGCACCGCCGACGCGGCGATCAACGAGCTCACCGCCAGGCTTGGCTCGGTGCCGCACACCCACGACGCCCCCAGCGCGGTGGAATCCATTCTCTTGAGCATGCACCGCATGCTGCGGGTGGCGAAGCCCGGCCGGCCGGAAGAGCAACCGGCGGACCCGTCCGAAACCCCGTCCGCAACCTAAGCAACCGGCAGGCACAACGACGGCGGCTCCCGCCGGGGTAACCCCACAGCGGATGCCGCCGTCGGACTGTCTGTCCTGCCCGGCTATGGCAGTACCGGTTAGTCCAGCGCGGCGACCGATCCGCTGAAGTGCCGGCGACCGGACAGCGGGTTCCACGCCACGTAGTCCGAACGCCGCCAGCCGCCGCCCTCGGTCTGGACGGTGCTGATGTCCAGCGCCACCCGGGCGGGCAGGAACACGGGCGCCTCGAAGGCCACCTCCCAGCTGAACGCGTCGCCTTTGACGGCACCGACGTCGGCCAGTGCCCGCGACGCGAGGTACATGCCGTGGGCAAGGGACCGCCGCTGCCCGAGGGCCTTGGCGGTCAGGACGCTCAGGTGGATGGGGTTGAAGTCTCCGGAGACAGCCGCGTAGGCACGCCCGGTATCGACGCCCAGCTGCCACAGGGCCGTGGGATCCGGCACGGAGAACGGCGACGGCGGCACGGCCACCGAGGCCTTGTCGATCCCCGGGAGGAACACCCCCTTGGCCAGGTAGGTCGAAACCCCGCGCCAGAGGACCTCTTCCTGCCCGGCGGCGCGCACCTCCGCGACGACATCGAGCTGCGTACCGGCGCGGTGCCCCCGCAGGTTCTCCACGCGGGTCCGGATGTCCAGGGCCTCCGTGAACAGGACCGGCCCGGACTGCACCACCCTGTTCGTCAGGTGGATCATGCCCAGCAGGGGCAGCGGGAAATCGTCCCGGTTCATCACGCTCATGGCCAGCGGAAAGGCCAGGGCATGAATGAAGCCCGCAGGCAGGATATCGCTCGCGGTCTCGCCGATCAGGTGCTGATACGCCGTCAGATTGGCGACGTCGGCCCGCATGCCACGGACCTCGTGGATGTAGGCGGGCAGTTCGGTGCCGCCGTGGGTGCCCAGGACCCGGCGCCGTGCCGCGGCGGCGGCCGCGTTCACGTAGAGCTTGGACAGGGCGGGCATCTCGCCCAGGATGACGGTCTGGAAACCGTTCATGCGCCGAC
>NZ_CAKKMM010000775.1:0-2390 GCF_918698205.1 Microbacterium sp. Bi128
GGCGCACGTGACGGCTTGTTCGGCGGCCGCTGGCGCCGCGCTAGGCTGAAACGATGGAGTTCGATGCCATCATTCTCGCCGGGGGGCGGTCCTCACGCCTCGGCGGCGTGCCCAAATCCGGGCTGGTCTACGACGGCGCCACCCTCCTGGAGCGGTCACTGCGGGCCGCCGGCGCGGCGGGGCGCACCGTCGTCGTGGGCCCCGACCCCGGGGGCCTGCCCGGCGGCGTCCTGACCTGCCGGGAAGAGCCGCCCTTCGCGGGTCCGGCCGCAGCCATCGCGGCGGGGCTGGCCGCCCTGGCCGCCGATCACGCGAGCCGGCACGCAGTAGCCGCGCCCTATACCCTCGTCCTGGCGTGTGACATGCCCCGGTCGGCCGGCGCGGTCCATGCCCTGGCCGAGGCGCTGGCCGCGTCCGGTGCAGGCACGCCGGAAAGGGACGCGGCCGACGGCGTCATGGCCGTCTCGGCCGACGGCCGGAAACAGCCGCTCGCGGGCTTTTATGGCACGGCCGTGCTACATCGTTCTGTCGCGGACGCCGCGTCCCGGGACCGGCTGGAAAACGCGTCGGTGTTCGCCCTTCTTGCTAGGCTGGACGTGCGGGAAGTTCGCGTTCCCCCGGGTTCCACGGATGACGTCGACACCTGGGATGACGCGTCCGCACTGGGGGTATCCGGCAGGATTCCCGACGGCGGTCCGGGCTCCGGCCCGGCTCTGCACAGCTGAACTCGACCATGGAGGCAAACGGTGAAAAGCCAGGACGAAACACTGGAAGACTGGTGCCGTGCCCTGCTCCAGGCCCTGGAGCTGGACGACGTTGAGATTGACGTGAATGAGGTCCTCGCCCTGGCCGGCGTGGCCGCCCATTCCGTGGTGCGCCCGGCGGCACCGCTGACCACATTCATTGCCGGCTTTGCGGCCGGCCTGGCCTCAGGCTCCGGGCAGGCCACGGACTCCGTGTCCATGGAGTCCGCGATGGCCGTGGCCCGCCGGCTCGCCAAGGACTACGCAGCCGCCGAAACTTCCGGGGCATGACGGCTGCGGCCCCGGACGGCAACGGCCCCGCTGCCCCTGGCAGAGATGGCGGTGAAGATGGCGTCAACGATACCGGCGGAAATGGCGTCGGAACTGGCGGTGGAGAGGCTCCCGTAGACGGCCCTGGTGGCCCTCACATCGCGGCGCACCAGGATGCAGCGGGCGAAGACACTGCGGACCAGGATGCAGCGGACGAGGAGGCAGGGGACCAGGGCGCCGCGGAGCCGCACAGGCACCTGGCCCACACGTGGCAGGAGGCCCGGCAACTCGCGTTCGAGTGCGCCGTTCCCATCCCGGCCGCCCCTGTTCCGCTGCGGCAGGCGCTCGGCCGGACGCTCGCGGCGGACGTCGTTGCCCGGCAGGACATGCCCCATTACGCTTCCTCTGCCATGGACGGCTGGGCCGTCAACGGCAGCGGCCCCTGGATCCTGGCCGAACCCGGCCAGCGTCTGGCACCACATCAGGCCAGCCCGATTGCCACCGGCGGCCTCATCCCGCCCGGGGCCAAGGCCGTGTTGCGCAGCGAAAGCGGCATCATCGACGTCGACGAGGACGGCCTGCCCGTCCTGAAGCTGGGCGGCACCGCGAAGCCGGGAGACCCGCGCAACGGCGACCACATCAGGAAGGCCGGGGAGGAAGCCGCCGCCGGGGACGTACTGATCAAGCGCGGCACGGTCCTGAACCCGGCCCATCTGGCCCTCGCCGCGCTGGCCGGAAGTGACACCCTTCCCGTGCTCGGCAAGGCCGTGGTCCGCCTCGTTTTCACTGGCTCCGAGGTCGTGACGAGCGGGATGCCGGCACCCGGGCAGGTCCGCGACACCTTCGGACCCCAACTGGCCGCCGTGGTGGGAATGCTCGGCGGGATCTGTACCGAAGAAGTGAAAGTCGGCGACACCTACGCCGAGTGGCTCGCCGCCCTCGAGGACACCGATCCTGCCGGTGAAAACCTGCCTGCCGACGTCGTGGTCACCACCGGCGGCACGGGGCGCTCCGGGACAGACCACCTCAGGCGCTCGGTCGCCGAGCTCGGCGGCCGCCTTCTGATCGACGGAATCGCCATGCGCCCGGGCCACCCCGCCGTGCTGGCCGAGCTGCCGGACGGCCGTTACATCCTCGGCCTGCCAGGAAACCCGCTAGCGGCCATGATGGCCCTGTCCACGATCGGTGCCCCACTCCTGGCGGCACTCGGGCACAGCGCGATCCCCCCGCTCAGCGAGGTGCCCTGCGGCTCGACAATTGACGCCGACCCGGGCCGGACCCGGCTCATGCCCTTCCGGCTGCTCTATGGCATGGCATCGCCGGCGCAGCACACCGGCCCGGGAATGATGCGGGGGCTGGCCGCCGCCGACGGTGTGC
>NZ_CAKKMM010000776.1:0-2389 GCF_918698205.1 Microbacterium sp. Bi128
CCACCCGGGCCGAGTTCCGTGCGACGGGCCAGCGCTGGATCCGGACCCCGCTGTATGTCGTCATCCCGCCGTCGCGGCTCCCGGCGCCGCGCCCGACGTCGGAGGCGTGAGGCCCGGCGTCGGAGGCGTGCGGCCCGGGGCGGTGCGGCCCCGGGCGGTGCGGCCCGGCGCGGTGCGTTCCCGTGGGCGGTGCGTTCCCGTGGGCCCGTTTACCGCAAATGGCCGGAATGAGTGTCGTCATTCCGGCCATTTGCGGCAATTCAGTTCAACGCCCGCGCTTAGACGGACACCGCTTCCTTCGCCGGCGCAGCCTCCAACGTTGCCTGGCGGCGGCGCAGCCACCACGAGGCGGCGAAGATCAGTGCCATGGAGACGTACACCACCAGGGCGAACGGCGAGGAGAACAAGGCCGTGGGGTCGTTTTGCGAGAGCTGCAGCGAACGCCGCAACTGCACCTCGAACATCGGCCCCAGGATCATCGCCACCACCATGGGCGCCACGGGATAGCCGTAGCGGCGCATGAAGTAGCCCAGGATGCCCACCACCAGCAGGATGCCGACGTCGCTCGGGGAGAAGTTCACCGAGAACGCGCCGAGGGCGGCGAAGACCAGGATGCCGGCGTAGAGGTAGGGCCGCGGGATCTGCAGGATCTTCACCCACAGGCCCACCAAGGGCAGGTTCAGCACCAGGAGCATGAGGTTGCCGACGTACAGCGACGCGATCAGGGTCCAGACAAGCGCGCCCTGGTTTTCGAACAGGAGCGGGCCGGGCTGGATCTGGTAGCGCTGGAACGCCGTGAGCATCATGGCCGCCGTTGCCGTCGTCGGGATTCCGAGGGTCAGCAACGGCACCAGGACACCGGCGGCCGCGGCGTTGTTGGCCGCTTCCGGTCCGGCGACGCCTTCGATCGCGCCCTTGCCGAACTGGGCCTTGTTGGCGCCCTTGGCCAGCTTCCGCTCGGCGGCGTAGGACAGGAATGTGGAGACGTCCGCGCCGCCGGCCGGGACGGTGCCGATCGGGAACCCGATGAAGGTTCCGCGCAGCCACGGCTTCCAGGACCGCTTCCAGTCCTCCTTGGACAGCCAGGCGTTCTTGCCCTTGCTGACGGGGATCAGCTCCACCGGGCCGTGCCGCAGCTTCGATGCGACGTAAAGCGCCTCGCCGAGGGCAAAGAGGCCCACGGCCACGAGGACCATGTCGACGCCGTCCACCAGGGTGGGGTTGTCGAACGTGAAGCGCTGCTGGGCCGTGCTGTCATCGATGCCGATCAGGCCGATGAACAGCCCGAGCGCCAGGGATGCCAGGCCGCGCAGGACGGAGGCGCCCAGCAGCGCACCGACGGTCAGGAAGGCCACCACCATGAGGGCCACGTAGTCCACGGGGCCGAGGCCGACGGCGAAGTCGGCCACGACGGGCGCCAGGAAGGTCAGCAGGACCGTGGCGATGGTGCCCGCGATGAAGGATCCGATCGCCGCCGTCGCCAGGGCTGCTGCTCCCCTGCCGGCCTTGGCCATCTTGTTTCCTTCGAGCGCCGTGACGATCGAGGAGGACTCGCCCGGCGTGTTCAGCAGGATGGAGGTGGTGGAACCGCCGTACATGCCGCCGTAGTAGATCCCGGCGAACACGATCAACGCGGCCGCGGGGTCCAGGGCATAGGTGATGGGCATGAGCAGGGCCACGGTCATGGCGGGGCCAATGCCGGGCAGCACGCCGACGGCGGTGCCGACGAAGACCCCGCCCAGCGCGTAGAGCAGGTAGACGGGCTGCAGCGCGGTGCTGAATCCCTCGAACAGGAGCATGAAGCTATCCATGGAAGAACGGCACCCCCTCGAACAGCGGCCCTGGCGGCAGGGAAACACCGAGCAGGCCGCCGAAGACGTACTGCAGCACCAGCGCCAGGATCACGGACACGGCGATCGCCTTCCAGAGGGGTTTGGCGTCCAGGGACCAGGCGGCACCGCTGAAGAGCACGGCGGCGGCCACCGGCCAGCCGGCCGGCTCGATCAGGAAGATGTGCAGCACCACGAAACCCACCAGTTTGGCCAGGGCCACCCAGTCGGTCTTGGCGGTCACGTCCAGATCTTCGCTGTCCTCGGCCTGCCCGACTTTGCCGCGGAGGACCTGCAGGACCACCCCGGCGCCGCACAGCACCAGCAAGCCGCACACGATGTAGGGGAAGGCACGCGGGCCGATGCCGGTCTCCGACGGCGGGATCGGAATGGATCCCGCCGTCGCCAGGCCCGCGACGCCCACGCTGACGAACACGAGGGCGAACAGGATCTCCCCGGTCGGCCGCTTGGCGGGCGCCGCAGGGGGCGCCGCGGCGGGTGCAGACGTTGATGCGAGGTCAGACACTGTTACTTGACCAGGGCGATCTTTGTTTCTTATA
>NZ_CAKKMM010000777.1:0-2379 GCF_918698205.1 Microbacterium sp. Bi128
GGCCAGGGTGGCCCGGCCGCCGAGCCGCCGCAGCGCCGCCATGGCTCCGCGTTCCAGGCGCTGAACTGTCACGTCGATGCCCACGATTCCCGCGACCGGGCCGTCCGGGCGGGTAAACACCGGGTGCGTGAAGGTCAGGACGTACTCGTCGGTGCAGAGGAAATCCACGTAGGGCCCGGTGACGTGGGCCCGTCCTGTTTCCACGGGGATCCGGAACCACTCGGCCTTGACGTAGCGGCTGATGGAGTTGGGACTGAAGTTGGCCAGCGCGTCGACGTGCTCCAGATCCGGGCCCTGCCACCAGGCGATGTAGCTGCGCCCGGGCCCGAGCAACCCGGCGTTGGCGATGAACCCCGCTCCGGCCGCGTAGCCGCCGGGCAGCTGCACCAGTTCCTCGACCACCGGACGGATGAGCTTGTCCACGGCCGTGCCGGTGACTTTGCCGGACATGGCGGCCAGGGCGGCCCCGGTGTCAGCGGCCCACTCCGTCAGGCAGTGCTCGATGCCGGCGATGGTGGCGTCGAGTTCGGCTGCGGCCAGCTGGGCCGCCTTCTCAACCGCGCCGGGTTCGGCCGGCGCTGCCATGGACGCTGCGGTGGGGCCTGCGGTGGAGGTGGTTTCGGACATCGGTGCTGCCTTAGCTCGAAGGTGCCGGACATTTGCGGTCAAAGATGGCCACGATCGTGGCTCCGGGATGCGGGTGCGGTCAATAGCTCTTGGCCTGCTCGGTCAGCAGCCAGTCGGTGGTGGCGGAGATGAGGGCCTTGACCCCCGTTTCGGCGGCCCCGGGGTCGTGGGTCTCGATGGCGGCCGCCACGTCCCCGAGGATCACGGCGGTGCGTCCGCGGTAGCCGGTGTCGGCGCAGGGCAGCAGCGTGAGGGTGCCGAGATCTGCCTGCAGCCGGATGAGCTCCCGGGCAAGCCGGGCCGAGCGGGCAATGGCCGCGACTTCCAGCAGGAACTCCGAGAGGGCCAGACGCCAGCTCAGGGAGTCATCGTCCGCTGCGGGGATGAATGAGCGCAGCGTGGCGATGTCGGCGGCGTCGGAGCGGCGGGCCGCCACGCCCGCGCAGGCCGCGGCGATCGCCTGGTAATGCAGCGCGAGGTCCCTGATCTGCAGCCGGCTCAGCTCATGCAGTTGCGCCAGGGCCCGTTCCCGGGAGGGCAGCACGTCGTCGGCGATGAAGCTTCCGCCGCTGCGGCCGCGCGCGGTCCGGATGATTCCCGAGGCGCGCAGCTGGGAGAGTGCCTCCCGTGCCGTTACCGCGGACACTCCGAGGGCCGCGGCCAGCTCGGTTTCGTTCGGCAGCCGCTGGCCGCTGGTGAGCAGCCCGGTCTCCACGGCCTGTTCGATCCGGCCGCACACTTCATCCACAAGCCCGCGTGATTTGATCGGCGTGAACACCGCCGCCAGGCTCCGGGAGGCGCCCGTGGGCGACAACACCATTCGGGCCTCCCTTCCCTCCGGCGGTATCCGCCCCGCACCGGCCGTGCATCCCTGCGGCTTCCGCGGTGCCGCCGCGCGTCGCCCGGGCTGATGACATCCTAATCCGGGCTTTGCCGGAGGGTCTATACACAAAACCTATGGAGTAATAGCATTTGGCCCAGCAGCCCAGTGTGGACTGGATCACATTCGGTTGCGTGGTTCCTGTGGACGATCCGGCAACGGAGTAAGGCGCACCCCATGACCGAAACACTGGCCGCCGGCACCTCGACCGGAAAGGAAGAGGTTCCGGCGATCCGTCTGCGTAAGCTCACCAAGGTCTTCGGGGACACCGTCGCGGTAAATGGCGTGGACCTGGACATCCGCCACGGGGAATTCTTCTCCATGCTTGGCCCGTCCGGCTCCGGCAAGACGACGGTCCTGCGCCTGATCGCCGGCTTCGAGCTGCCGACGTCCGGGAGTATCGAACTCGAGGGCAAGGACGTCACGGCCATGGCGCCCTTCCAGCGGGACGTCAACACCGTATTTCAGGACTACGCGCTGTTCCCGCACATGTCCCTCGTGGACAACGTCGCCTATGGGCTGCGGGTGCGCGGCATGCCCGGGAAACAGCGGCGGGAGCGGGCCAGGGAAGCCTTGGACCGCGTCCAGCTCGGGAAGTTCCTCGGCCGCAAACCCGCCCAGCTCTCCGGCGGCCAGCGGCAGCGCGTTGCCCTGGCCCGGGCACTGGTGGTCGAGCCCAAGGTCCTCCTCCTGGACGAGCCGCTCGGTGCCCTGGACCTCAAGCTCCGGCAGCAGATGCAGGTCGAACTCAAGGAACTGCAGCGCTCGCTGGGTATCACCTTCATCTTCGTCACCCACGACCAGGAGGAGGCCCTGACCATGAGCGACAGGATCGGCGTGTTCAACAACGGCGGCATCGAACAGATCGGCAC
>NZ_CAKKMM010000778.1:0-2378 GCF_918698205.1 Microbacterium sp. Bi128
GAGGTGTAGCTGGTCAGGTTTTCCTCAGCCACAACGGCCTCGGTGGTCTCTTCGTTCTGAGCCACGATTCTCCTTGTATAGATAAGTTGTTTGGTGGCCAGGACTACTGGGCGACCTGGGTGATTTCGAAAGTCTTGGGCTGCTGGGCGGCGTGGGGGTGCTCTGCACCGCGGTACACCTTCAGCTTGCCCAGCTGCTGTGCAGCGAGGGAGTTCTTCGGGAGCATGCCCTTGATGGCCTTTTCCACGGCGCGAACCGGGTTGGACTCAAGCAGCTCCGCGTAGTTGACGGAGGTCAGGCCGCCCGGGTAGCCGGAGTGGCGGTATGCGCGCTTCTGCTCCAGCTTGGCGCCGGTGAGGGCAACCTTTTCAGCGTTGATGATGATGACGAAGTCGCCCATGTCCATGTGGGACGCAAAGGTGGCCTTGTGCTTGCCGCGCAGCAGGATTGCGGTCTGGCTGGCAAGACGACCAAGGACAACGTCGGTGGCGTCAATGACGTGCCACTGGCGGTTGATATCGCCGGGCTTCGGGGTGTACGTACGCACGGTGTTTGCCTCGTTCTTGTTCTGGCGTTCTTGTTTTAGGCGTCACTCTTACGGTGCACCTACTATCTATGCGCTACCGGAACAGAGGTGAGGGCTCCATGTAACCAGTCATCCTGAGGTCTCGAATGTGCACGTTGAGTAGCTATCCTGCAACCGGATTCTCAAGCGGGCACGCACCATCGAGATAGGACACGCACAACGACTACCAAGAATAGCCTGCCGGGGCCTCTTGGGTCAAAATGGGGTGTCCGGATGCATCCTGTCTGCTCTCTGATTCGCAGACAGCCCCGCGCCGGCCCGTCGCATCCCTGGAGGAACCGTGTCCGATCGTGCCGCCGCCGGCTCAGTTTCCCTACTGCTTGCACAGCCGACCGGATCTCTCACCGAGATCCTCTTCATAGCTGGCGTTGCGCTCGCGTGTGCTTGCCTGTCCCTATTGGCCGAGCACCTCATCCGTCGGACGCTCCCCCGCCTAGGTGGACCTCTGACAGCACGCATGAGGCTTACGACGGCGGCGGCCACCTTTGCGCTGTCCGCACTGCTGGCCTGGCGCTTCGGGCTCTCCCCCGAGCTCCCCGCCTACGTCCTGCTGGCGGTGGCCGCCGTCCAGCTGGCGCGAATCGACATGCTGCACCACTTACTGCCCAACCGGATGGTCCTGCCTCTATTGGGGGCCGGAATTGTGCTCCTCGCGGCCGCCTCAGGGGTGTCCGGCGAGGTAGGTAGCCTGCTGCGCGGGGTGGCCGGCGCCTTAATTTTGTTCGTTTTGTACCTTTTTCTGGCCCTGACCAGCCGAAACGGCCTTGGAATGGGCGACGTGAAGCTCGCAGCACCACTTGGCCTGTACTTGGGCTACCTAGGCTGGACCCACTTGTTCTACGGCGGAGCCCTTGGGTTCGTCGCGGGCGGCCTCGCCTCCGTGCTCCTGGTTCTCAAAAACCGCGGAAACAAGCCGAAGGAAGTGCCCCACGGGCCCTCGATGCTGGCTGCCGGCCTGGCCGTCATCTTGCTGCTGCCCTAGGTAGCCTGCGCCTGCGCCCGGATGCTTATTAAGTAAGACGACTGATCAAACCAAGTAGTAGAACCCCACCCGCACTTAGAAACTGAGTACACCCCCCGCTGGCGGGCAGGTGATACCCATTTTTCCGTCCAAAAAGTCGAGTATCGAGCATCATTGCCGCGCCGTTTGTGGCCGTGCAAATGTTGTTCCAACGAAGCTCCAGCAAATAAGCAATCGGGGACTTGCTGGAAATTCGTTTATTACTCAATCTCTGGAAAAGGAAAAACTAAAATGACTGGTCTCATGGTCTCAATGCTCGCTTTTGTTGCCGGCGTCAAGAACAAGTTCGAATCCGAAAAGGGCGCCACCGCCACCGAGTACGGTCTGCTCGTGGGTCTCATCGCCCTTATTCTCGTCGGTGGCGTTGGCATCTTCGGCACAGCCCTGGACAACTTTTTCCGGGGTCTTGCCGGCACCGTCAACGGCTGGTAATTCACTCTCTTCATCAGGTCTCAACACCAAGGAGTGCCGCGTCCGCCCAGCGCGGACGCGGCACTTTCCATTAGATCAAGCGTCACATTCCTCGGGGGGAAACTGTGAAACGCAACAAAGTCATGCAGGGGCGGGAGCGCGGTGCTGTAGCCGTCGAGTTCGCCCTTACCGCGCCGGTACTCCTGCTGATCGTGGTCTCGATCCTGGAGTTCTCGAACTTCTACAACCTCCAGATCTCGGTGACCCAGGCGGCCCGCGAAGCCGCCCGCGAAATGGCGGCAACCAACAATGCCGGCTTGGCCGCCGCCAAAGGCGTGGCCGGTGCTCCGAGTGACGCCA
>NZ_CAKKMM010000779.1:0-2373 GCF_918698205.1 Microbacterium sp. Bi128
GGCCGATGCCGATCAGCACGGCGATTAGCGAGGTGATCGCGAACCAGAGCAGCGTGTTCCAAGCCAGCCGGGCCGCGTTGGAAACGGCGCGCAGGTTGGAAATTGAGCTGACGACGGCGGTGAAGATCAGGGGGACCACGGCGGTCTGCAGCAGCGAGACGTAGCTCGAGCCGATGGTCTGCAGCGTGGTGCCGAGGGCGTTGGGGTTGGCCTTGGTGCTGCCGGTGTACTTGGCCAGCAGGCCAAGGCCCAGGCCGACGATCAGGGCGGCAATGATCTGGAAGCCGAACGAGCCGGCCCATTTGGGCAGCTGGAACCCGGTCTTTCCAGCGGGTGCGGGGGTGCTTGTCTGAGTGGTCACCGGAACACGCTAGGACCGTTGCCAATAGCATGACGAACGGATGTTGAGAAATGTTACGGCGCCACAGGTGGCCCCGCGCCGCGGAATGCCCGGGCTTGCCGCGCCGGCAGGGGCTTTTGTGAAGTTATTCCGGCAAGCGGTGTGGCGATTGTCTCGTCGCCGGGCGGCCCGGGCCGCCCGGTGAGGCGCGGGATGACGGTTCGCGGCAATGCTCTGGAGAAACACTGCCGCGAACTGCCATCCCGGGCAGGGAGGGCCTAGCGTGCGCAGGTGCCTGCGACGCCGCCGCCTGCGTGGTAAATCATGTCCTGGTACGCCACGGAGGAGCGCACCGGGGTGTTGCTGGTGACTGTCTGGACCGTGGCCCCGCTGCGTGCGAGCTTGAAGGACGGTGTGGTCCCGGCCACGAGCGGAACCTTGAAGGAGGTCAGCCCGGCCGGGGCGTCCATGGTCTTGACGTTGCTGCCCTGGGTGATGGTCAGGCGCCCCGGAGTCTTCAGCACGGCCACGAGTTCTACTTCGTTCTTCGCCGCGTCACCGTTCGGGATGTACATCGGCGTGGGTTTGCCGTTGCGACCGATGGGGGTCATCGAATACGGAGCGTTCGTGGGGTGCGAGCGGTGGCTCCAGTACAAGGCATCCTGGGTGATCGCGGGCTTGACCCCGTTCTTGAACCAGGAAATGTAGTAGGCAGCCATGTCCAGCACGGCATAGCCGCGGTCCTTGGAAGGTGCCACCCAGGACTCGGTGTAGTCGTTCCAGGCGATGAGCGCAATGGAGTCGGCGTTGCTGGTGACCGCCGAGGCCAGGGAATCGCGCAGGGTGGAACTGTTGGACGACTCCCAGTACCGCCCGTCGTAGGACCGTGAATCCTCGAACGCCACCGGCTGCATGTAGGTCTTGCCGCGGCGGTGGGCTTCAGCGCTTTCCTTGGCGAGGGTCGGAACGCCGCTGGCGGTGCGGGTGCCCCATTGCGAATACCCGGACACCGAATCGTTCCAGTCCGTCTTTTGGGTTCCTCCGCCCCACGAAATGAAGATGGGTACGAGGTTGGATTTGACGCCGGAGGAGGCGAGGCGGCTCCGGAGCCCGTCCCACCACGAGGGAGTCTTGCGTTCCGGGAAGAACGGGGCGAGCACGATGCCGGCATTGTTCCGGTAGATGGACGGGTCGTCCTTCACCTTCATGACGTTGTTGTAAACGCTGTCAGAGGTGGAGCCGGCGGCCGTGTTGAAGTCCGGGCTGAGCATGATCTTGAAGCCTGGGTCAACCGCCTTGGCGGCGGCGAGCATGGCCGGCAGCTGCTGCCAGCGGATATCGGTGGAGCTGTTGTATTCCCAGATGAATCCGTCCAGGCCCGCTCCGACTGCCTGCCGGACCTCCTTCTCGAAATCGGCCTGCCGCCAGGTGGTCTGGGTTGCACGCTGGGGAGCAGCCGGACGGTCCCGGAGGTCGTACGCGCCGTTGGCGGAGTTGTGGGTGTCCATCCAGCGCGGGTAGACGTCGCGGGTGGCGTCGGGGCTGTCGACTGCGAGCGGGAACGGCGGGAAGTAGTAGGCCCACGCCTTCTTCACCGAGGTGTGCCGGTTCGCGGGCGCCGGGAGGTTGAAGGGCAGCGGATTGCACGCCGTTGTCGTAGCGGTGGGCGTGGCAGTCGGCGTCGCGGCGTTCAGGGGTGCCGGGGCGCTAAGCGTGGCCGCAGCCACGACGACGGCCGTCGCAACCACGGATGCCGCTGTGCGCTTCCGGATCCGCGTCCGCGCTTTCGCGGCGTCATTGGTCGGTGGACTTAGGAATGAGGCGATATTCCTCATAGGGGCTCCAATATGGGGTCTTGTGTATGCCCGGCAATCGTCAGCCGCTGCAGGATGCCTCAGCGAGGTTCCGGCAGAAGCTCAGCGCCTGGCTTTTCCTCTGCGCTCCTTCGCGGAGCGCCGGGATGCTGGCGCTATTCGTTCACGCGGGATTCTATTGTCAATAGCTCGCACCGGAGACCAAGGTGCTGGTACCTC
>NZ_CAKKMM010000780.1:0-2368 GCF_918698205.1 Microbacterium sp. Bi128
ATGATGAGCAGTTCAACGCCTGGATCCTGGGCCGGACCCCCGCGCACCGCTGGGGGACCGTGCAGGACCTGGCCGGACCCGCCGTGTGGCTGGCCTCCGACGGGTCCGACTTCGTCAACGGCCAGACCATCTTCATCGACGGCGGAATGACGGTGGTGGTCTGATGGGCGGCGTGGCAGCACTTCCGGCCACGGCCGCGGCGGTGGTGGCCCACGCCGCGGGCGACCTGCGGATCGAGGACATCCCCGTGCCCGCGCCGGCCCCCGGTGAAGCCGTCATCGACGTGGCCTTCGGCGGCATCTGCGGCTCCGACCTGCACTACTGGCTGCACGGCGCCGCGGGCGAATCCGTCCTCAAGGCTCCCATGGTCCTGGGCCACGAGATCGTAGGGACCGTGATCCGCGCCGCCGCTGACGGCTCCGGGCCGGGGCCCGGCACGGCCGTCGCGGTGCATCCCGCAACGCCGGGCCCGGGCGGCGCCCGGTACCCGGCGGAGCGTCCGAATCTGTCGCCGGGCTGCACGTATCTGGGCAGCGCCGCACGGTTTCCGCACGCGGACGGAGCGTTCAGCCGGTATGTGAACCTGCCGGCCCGGATGCTCCGGCCGCTGCCGGCGGGGCTGGACCTGCGGACCGCGGCACTGGCGGAACCGGCCAGCGTCGCCTGGCACGCCGTGTCGCGCGCCGGCGACGTGGCGGGAAAGACGGCGCTGGTGATCGGCAGCGGTCCCATCGGGGCCCTGGCCGTGGCCGTGCTCAAACGTGCCGGCGCCGGCCGGATCGTGGCCGTGGACATGCACAAGCTGCCGCTGGAGATAGCCCGTGCCGTGGGGGCCGACGCGGTCCTCAAGGGGGACGACGCCGGGGCGATCGCCGCGGTTGAGGCGGACGTCGTCATCGAGTCCTCGGGCAGCCACCAGGGCCTGGCCTCGGCGATCACCGGCGCGGTCCGTGGCGGCAGGGTGGTGATGGTGGGGCTGCTGCCATCCGGCCCGCAGCCGGTCCTGATCTCCCTGGCCATTACGCGCGAGTTGGAGCTGGTGGGCTCCTTCCGCTTCAATGACGAAATCGATGAGGTCATAGCGGCGCTCGCCGACGGCTCTCTGCGGGTGGACCCCGTGGTGACCCACACCTTTGGCCTGGACCGCGGACTGGAAGCGTTCGAGGTCGCCAGGAACGCGGCTGTTTCGGGGAAGGTGCTGCTGGACTTCAGGCGGCCCCTGCGTGAGGAGCTCCGCCGTCGGGCCCGGGACGGCCAGTGGCGGGTTAGTGGCGCTCGACCGGGACAAACACCCGCGGCTGGTTCTTCCAGCTCGGCTCCATCTCCGAGATGGTCTCGCGCATGATCCGGTTCGAGGCCTCGCGGGCGGCGGCGGCATCCCCGGCGGCGATGGCCTCGGCGACCTCCACGTGCCAGCGCAGCGCCGTCTCGCGCGGGTGGTCCGGCATCAGGCCGTGGATGGTGCGGCCGGTCAGCGTCTCGGTCACCTGGCCCACCATGTTGGCGAACATCTCGTTTCCCGAGCCGGTCAGCAGCAGGGAATGAAACAGGATGTCCAGCTCGAGGAACCGGGGCACGTCCCCGGCCTGCCCGGCGTCGCGCATGGCGTGCGAGATCTCCACGAGTTCGCGGCGGAGCTCCTCGGGGGCGTTGGCCGCGGCCAGCTCGGCGGCCACCGGCTCGACGGCGGTGCGGAGTTCGGCCAGGGAGCGCAGCTGGGCGCCGCGGCCTTCGCCGGCCAGCCGCCAGCGGATCACGAGCGGGACGCAGGGGTTCCACCGGTTCGAGGGCAGCACCCGGATGCCGACGCGTTTGATGGTCTCCACCAGGCCCAGGGACTGGAGGACCCGGACCGCCTCCCGGACCACCGAGCGGGAGACCTTGAGTTCGTCCTCAAGGTGCTCGGCAAGCATGACGTGCCCGGCCGGAAGCTCGCCGGCCACGATCCGGGTCCCGAGGTGCTCAATGGCACGGTGGTGGAGGCTGGTTGACATAGTCGTAAGCATAATGCGGTGGGCCCGGTCCGGGCCGACCGGAGGGGCGGACGCCGGTGATCATAGACTGTTTATGACGCGCAGCATTCCGCTCCGTGGGCGCGGCTTTCCCGCGGCCCGCGGAAATACATATGGTTTAAGGACAGCCACAATCCTCAAGAGTGGGTTCCGCCCTCCGCGGCGCAACCTGCCGAGTCCTAGATGAACGTCTGAGACGAATCGCCGTACACGTGGTCTACAGAAATCATCGTGTACAAAAATGAATTGGAGTTTTTGATGTCAGCACACATCGGTGTTACCGGCCTCGCGGTGATGGGGGCCAACCTCGCACGCAACCTGGCCCGGAACGGCTTCACCGTTGCCCTGCACAACCG
>NZ_CAKKMM010000781.1:0-2366 GCF_918698205.1 Microbacterium sp. Bi128
GCGACCTGGGCGTCGGTGAGCGGCGCACCGGGGGCGGGTGCTTCCGGGGCAGGCGCTCCCGGGGCGGGGGCTTCCGGTGCGGGTGCTTCCGCGGCGGGTGCGTCCGCGGTGGGCGCCTCCGGGGCGGGTGCTTCCGGCGCAGCCGCATGCGGCGCAGGCTGTTCCGTCGACGTCGCGGCGGCCTCGGCGGCCCGCGCCGCCGCCGCTTCGGCGGCCGCGAGTTCCGCGCGCGCCCGGGCCAGCCGCAGTTCGGCCTCGGCGGCCTCCGCCTCGGCGCGCAGACGCGCCACCTCGGGATCGTCCGCGGTGCCGGGGACGGAGGGCACGGAGTCGCTCATGCCGGTCAGCCTAGAGCGAGGTGGGAGCCGTGGCATCCCGTGATCGACGGGCGCGCCGGAGCGTCGCGCGGTCCTGATCGTGCACGCGCAGACGCGAGAAGGCCGCCGCCAGCACGAGCGCGGCCCCCGCGCCCACCAGAGCACCCCCGACGGTGTCCGAGAGCCAGTGCGCGTGCAGGTACGTGCGGCTGAACGCCATCAGCAGAATCCACGCCGCGCCCGCGATCCGCACCCACACCGAGGGGAACACGATCGCGGCCACGACCGCGATGGTCGCGGCGTTGGCCGTATGACCCGAGGGGAACGAGCCGTAGTCCGACAGCACGAGGATGTCCTCGGGTCGGGCCCGGCCGAAGGTGTGCTTGAGCACCTGCACGAGCAGAGCGCTCCCCGCCGAGGCCGCGAGGAAGTACACCGCCGCCCACCGACGACCCGAGAGGAACAGCGCGAGGGCTCCCCCGACCGGGACGATCAGGATCGCGGTGATGTACCCGCCGATCTGGTTCATCACCAGCGCGAGGGTCAGCAGCGGCTGCAGCGGGGCCGCCGCGAAGAGCTGGTTCCACCAGACGTCGATCGCGAACGGGGTCGGTCTGCGGAAGAACACCCAGGCGCCGAGACCGCACGCGAGCGCGATCAGCACCAGGCCGAGAACGGCGCGGACGCGCTCGGAACCCACCGTCACCGGTGGCAGCGGTTCGGAATCGGCATCCATCGGCTAATGATGCCCGTCACGAGGGCACGGCGGAACAGCGACCCGCACTCTGCTAGTGTTCGCGACCACGACGCTCAGGGCGCGAGGCGCTCGACGGTGCGCGGCCGCACGAGCAGCCAGAGCGCGACCACGCCGAGGATCGCGCAACCCACCATGACGGATGCCATCGTGGTCGCCGTGATCCCCGACCCGGTGGCCAGGAGCCCGACGACGGGAGAGATGACACCGGCGATACCGAAGTTCGCGGCACCGATGATCGACTGCGCCGTGCCCGCCGCCTTGCCGTGGCGGTCGAGGGCGAGCACCTGCGCGCACGGGAACGTGAACCCGCACGATGTCATGAACAGGAAGAGCGGGATGACGGTTCCCCACAGCCCGAAGCCGAGCTGATCGAAGACGACGATCACCGTCGCCCAGAGCACGAGGGAGGCCGTCGAGAACGCCAGGACCCACTGCGGTCCGAACCGTGCGGCGAGACGCGAGGCGACCTGGACGCCGATGACCAGCCCGACGGAGTTGGCGGCGAACAGCACGCCGTACTGCTGCGCGTCGAAGCCATAGCTCTGCTGGAACAGGAACGACGAGGCCGAGAGGTACGAGAACAGCCCGCTGAACGTCATCGCGCCGATGACGAGCACGCCGATGAACACGCGGTCGCGGAAGACGCTGGCGTACCGCTGCCACACCGTGGTGGCCCCCTTGCCGCCGCGTCGGGCAGCGGGCAGCGTCTCGGGGAGGAAGACGATGGCGGAGATGAGCATGACCGTGCCGTAGGCCGCGAGCACCCAGAAGATCCCGCGCCACGGCATGACCGAGAGCAGCAGAGAGCCCGCGAGCGGCGCGAGCACCGGCGCGACGCCGGACACCAGCGCGAGGCGCGACAGCATGACGACCAGACGCCGCCCCCCGAAGAGGTCGCGCACGATCGCGGCTGCCACGACACCGCCCGCGGCCGCCCCAGCGCCCATGAGGACGCGCGCGATCGACAGCGTCCCGAGCGTCGGAGCCAGCGCCGCGAAGATGCTCGCGGCGACGTGGAGCGCGGTGACGGACAGCAGCGGGATGCGACGGCCGACCTTGTCGCTCAGCGGGCCGACGATGAGCTGTCCGAGGGCGAAACCGATCATCGTGCCCGTCAGCGTCAGCTGGATGGCCGCGGCCGAGGTCTGGAAATCCGCCTCGAGCACGGGGAACGCGGGCAGGTAGAGGTCGATCGTGAACGGCCCGAGCGCGGTGAGCGCTCCGAGCAGCACGATGTACAGCACACGACGACGCGCCGGGATACTGTCGCCCGGATGCAGCACGATCGGCGC
>NZ_CAKKMM010000782.1:0-2345 GCF_918698205.1 Microbacterium sp. Bi128
GACCAGGGGGCGTGCCCGCCGTGAGAGAGCCTTCTTGGTGCGTGAGAGCGCTTTCCTGGCGCCGGCGAACGCGGTGCCGGCAAGGGCCGGGCGCGCGGGTTTCGCCGCTGCGGGTGCCGCCGCAGGATTCGTGGGCCGCGCACGGTCGGCTGTAATGACGGGCAGGGCGGACGTCGGCGGCCTCGAGGGCGGCGGCGGGATGGCCCCGGCGTCGTTCCTTGGATTCTCTTCGGTCACTGAGAAATTCACCACTTCCGTGCGTCTTTGCCGGGGCTGGAAGCCCGGCGTAGCGGCCCTTTTCTGGGCGCACATCACGAAACTCTATCGAAGATGCGCGGCACCGCGCATGCGCCGGTGGCTCCGGCCACCGTTGCGGGAGGCGCCACACTGTCCACAGGGGGCGGGCCGGCGAGCAGTTGGCGCCGAAAGCATGTAATCTAGGTGTACGACAAATTGACCAAACATTCCGGGGCCTCACCTATCGCCAAAAGGTGACCACCTCCGGTCCAAGTACAAAAGGGGGTCACGCCATGGGGCGCGGCCGTCAAAAGGCAAAAGCTACCAAGCAGGCTCGGGACATCAAGTACTACTCCCCGAACACTGACTATTCGGCCCTCCAGCGCGAGCTCACGGGCCCGGGAAGTCGTGCCACGAGCCACTTCGCGGATGACCCGGTTGAACCGGATTATTCAGCGTATGTGGATAAGTACGCGGACGATGTGGAAGACGACGACGACGAGGTTGATTCCCGTCGCATAGGTTAGTCGACGTTTCCTTCCGGCAGTTCTCTCCGGGGGATCCATCCGGCACCGCGGTGCCAGCCAAAGATTTTCGGGCCGCCGGCCACACCTGTAACAGGCGTGGCCGGCGGCCTTTCTTGTGCCCGCAGCCTTCCGTATCCGGGCCGGCCGGCTGGCCCGCGCTGCGCCGCGGATGAGCCGGCGCAGTTGTCACCAGCGGGGCACCGGGCTACGTTGTTCGTGCCGGATTTTCCCGGACGCCACACCGATGCCCCGGAAGGACTGCCATGACCATGCGCAAAGGATTCGCCGAGGGCGAGCTCTGCTGGACAGACCTCCAGACCCCCGACGTGGAGACAGCGAAGGTCTTTTACACGGAGGTTTTCGGCTGGCGGTACGAAGACCTGCCCACTCCCGACGGACGCAGCTACGCGAAAGCCTTCCTGGGCGACGACCTGGTTACCGTGCTCGCTCCGCAGAACGCCCGGCAGGAAGCCGCGGCCGAACCGGGCCGGTGGAACGTGTATTTCGCGGTCGACGACGCCCGGGACCTGGCCGCCGAACTGGCGCATTCCCCCGGGCACCTTGAATTCGGCCCCGAGGAGATCGGTGACACCGGCGTCATGGTCTTCTTCGCCCCGCCCGGCGGCGGAACCACCGGGGCCTGGCAGGCCGGCAGCCACATCGGAGCCGGCCGGAGCCAGGAGGCGGGCACCTTGGCCTGGGCTGAACTGCTCACGCCGGAACCGCAGGCCGCCGTCGGCTTCTTCCAGCAGCTCTTCGGGCACGACGTCACCGAATACCCCCAGGACGACGGCGGCACCTACACCACGCTCATGGTGGGCGGTGCCGAGGTGGCCGGCATCGCCCGGGTTCCCGGCGACGCGCAGGACACCCTCGAGCCGGGGTGGCAGGTCTACTTCGGCGTCTCCGACGTCGCAGCGGCGGTGCAGGCTGCGGTGGCCGCCGGCGGCGTCGTGCTGATCGAACCGGACGAGGTCGAGGAAGCCGGAACCATCGCCACCCTCAAGGATCCGCAGGGCGGCGTCTTCAGCCTGCTGGAGGTTTAGGACCGCGGCTTAAACGGATCGAGTGCTCCCCACCGGCTCCCTCGCCTCGCAAGCTCGGCCAGGGAACCCTGCCGGCGTGGGCCCAGCCGCCGATTTCAGCCGTCAAAAGGGCCGTTACGGAGCAGTCGATGGTGCCTGGGCCGGTGCTGTCAGTGCCTGCGCCCTGAGGGAACGGTGCAGCTGGCTGCGCTGTTCGATGATGATCCGGCGCAGGGCACGCGGCGCATCAGGGTGGGCGGCCAGCCACTGGTCGGTGCGGACAATCACGGCGTGGGTTTCGGGCGTTCCGCCGTCCAGGTCCTGCGCCGCGGGGTAGAAGCCGCGGATAATCCGGCTGGCGATCTCGATGCTCCGGTCCGCCCAGACGTCCTCGAGGGATTCGAAGTACGGGTCGATGAACCCGGCCAGCAGGGAGGCCGCGCCGGTGTTGAACCCGGCAATCGTGGCGCCGAGGAGCTGGTTGGACAGGCCGGTGCCGTGGACGGCGGCCTCCCAGGCGGCCGCCTTGACGGATGCCTCGGGGCGCGCGGCGAGG
>NZ_CAKKMM010000783.1:0-2344 GCF_918698205.1 Microbacterium sp. Bi128
GTAAATGTCCGTCAGGGGCACCCGGGTTCCCTCGCAGACCACAGCGTCCCCGTCCAGGACGCAGCCGGAGCGCGGCACGCGGCGGAGGCCGGCGGCGAAGGCGCGGATGCGGAGGGCGAGGTCCTCGGCGGCCGCGAGCGTCGCTTTGCCGGCCACCACGGTGCCGGCAGATCCGAACGCCCCGGAATCGTGGTCCACGAGGTCGGTGTCGGACTGCCGGAGGGTGACGCGGGCGGCGGAGGTGGACAGCGCGGTGGCCGCGAGCTGCGCGTGGACGGTGGAGGTGCCATTGCCGAATTCTGCCGTCCCGACGTCGGCGGCGTAGGTCCCGTCGGGCAGGAGCCGAAGCCTGGAGTGGGCAAAGTGGCCGCGTGGCGGGACGGTGTCGATCATGGACAGGGCAGTCCCCTCCCCGACCACCCAGTCCGGTCCCAGGCTGTCGAGGCCGGCCGCGCGCCAGCGTTCCCGCCCACGGGCCAGGGCGTCCTCCACCAGCTTCGTGCACTGGTCCAGGCCGTAACTGCCGTAGCGGACGTCCTCCTGGGGCTCGTCGCGGATGGACAGCATGTCGTCGCCTTCCCGGACCATGTTCCGGCGGCGGAACTCCAGGGGGTCCATGCCGATCCCTGCCGCGAGCTCGTCGATGCCGGATTCGATCGCGAAGATCATCTGGCTGAGCCCGTAGCCGCGGAAGGCACCGGACGGCACCGTGTTGGTGTACACGGCGCGGGCGTCCACTTTCTTGTTGGCGCATTTGTACACCGCCAACGACTCACCGCAGCCGTGGAACATGACCCCGGTGGCGTGGTTGCCATAGGCGCCCGTGTTGGTGAGCACCTCCAGCTTCAGTGCGGTCAGCCGCCCGTCGCGGCTGGCGCCGGCCTTGAGATGGATGGTGAAGGGATGCTTGGTGGTGGCGGCGGTGAACTGTTCGGTCCGGGTGAATTCAAGCTGCACGGGGCGGTTGAGCTTCAGGGCGGCCAGCGCCACGACGTCCTCGGTGAGCACCTCTTGTTTGCCGCCAAAACCGCCGCCCACCCGTCCGGCCACCACCCGGATCTGCTCTTCCGGCAGGCCGAACACCCGGCCCAGGGTGCGCCGCACCAGGAACGGGACCTGGCTGGAGGTGCGGATCAGCAGCCGCCCGTCACCGCCGATCGAGGCGATGGAGGCATGGGTTTCGAGCGCCATGTGCTGCACCCGTTGAGTCCGATACGTGTGTTCGTGGATGAAGTCCGCCGCGGCGAACCCGGCCGCCATGTCGCCGAGCTCGGAATGCAGTTCCGCGACGACGTTCCGCTCCGGCCGGCTGATGCGGGCCGTGGTTGCGTCCTTGTCCCCGTGGAGGGCGGGGGCGCCGGGGAGCATGGCGTTCTCCGGGGTGAAGACGGCGTCCAGCACCTCGTAGTCGACCTTCAGGGCCCGCACGCCTGCCTCCGCCGCCGCCACCGTCCCGGCGACGACGACGGCGACGCGCTGGCCGGTGAAGCGCACGACGTCGTCAAACACGCGGGTGTCGTCCGGATCGTCGGTGTAGAGCTCGTGCTGCGCGGTCGAAAACAGCTGCGCCGGGGAGTCCTCGTGGGTGAAGACCGCCGCGACGCCGGGAATCGCCAGCGCGGCTGCTGCGTCGATGGAGCGGATCCGGGCGTGGGCATGCGGGGAGCGCAGCAGTTTCGCGTGCAGCAGCCCGGGCAGTTCATCGGCCGGGACGTCCAGGGTGTAGCGGGCCTGCCCCGTGACGATGGCGAGGCCGGCGGGGGCGGGAGCGTCGTCGCCCAGTTGTCCGGGGCGCGGCTCCGGCCGGCCGGGCCCCTCAGAAGGGGTGACCGGGCGGCTCCCCCTCCCGCAGACGGCGTCCTCGATGGCCGTGTACCCGGTGCACCGGCACAGGTTGCCCTTCAGGTTCCGCGGCAGGTCCGCCCTCTGCTCCTCATCGAACGTCGCTGCCGTCATCACCATGCCGGCCGTGCAAAAGCCGCATTGGAAGCCCTGCCGGTCCAGGAACTGCTGCTGCATCGGATGAAGCGCGGTGCTGTTGGGGTCACCGGGTCCGCCGGAGGCGCTGGCGGCGGCCAGTCCTTCCACCGTGGTGACCGCCCGGCCTTCCGCGCGGACCGCGGGATAAATGCAGCTGTGCACCGGGACCCCGTCCACGTGCACCGTGCAGGCGCCGCAGTCGCCGGCGTCGCAGCCCTTCTTGACGCCCAGGTTCCCCTGTTCGCGAAGGAACGTCCGCAGGCACTGGCCGGCACGGGGTTCGGCCTGCGCCGGGATGCCGTTGATATAGATCTCCATGCCCACGAGACTTCCGTCCAGGGTCCACCATTCAGGGTCCCGCCCC
>NZ_CAKKMM010000784.1:0-2340 GCF_918698205.1 Microbacterium sp. Bi128
GCGCAACGCAGCGCGCAGAAGCCAAGGCTGAGAACGAAGCCAAGGCTTCGGGACGCGTCGATGTCTCCGGTGGCAACGCCCCGCTGACCCAGACGCTGTCGGACCTCCTGCCGGAAGGCTACGTCGTATCGCCGGAGGCACCCGCAGCGGAGGCACCCGTCGAAGAAGCCAAGGTTGAAGAGACCAAGGTCGAAGAAGCCAAGGTCGAAGAGACCAAGGTTGAAGAAGCCAAGGTTGAAGCGGCTCCGGTCGAAGAGACCAAGGCCGACGAGGCCCCCGCCCAGGACGTGCCGGCGGAAGCCGCACCGAAGGCAGCCGAGGAGCCGGCAGCAGCGAAGGCTCCGGCGGCTCCGAAGGCGGCCGAGAAGCCGGCAGCAGCGAAGGCTCCGGCGGCTCCGAAGGCCGCCGAGAAGCCGGCAGCAGCCAAGGCTCCCGCGGCTCCGAAGGCCGCTCCGGCCCCGGCGGCAGCGAAGGCTCCCGAGGAAAAGGCAGCCGCTCCGGCAGCAGCACCGAAGCCGGTTGCTGCTCCGAAGCCGGTACCCAGGCCCGCAGCGCCGAAGCCCGCCGCACGGCCGGCCGCCCCCCGGGCAGCCGCCAAGCCTGGCACCAAGAAGACCAACTAGTTCACGGCTGCCGGACAGCAATGTCCGGCAGCAGGCAACCAGCACGCCGCCCGCAGGGGTGGCTGCACGAAAGAGCTGCAGACTTTTCTGCGGATACGTAAGGAGATCGGTTCCCATGCCGAAGATGAAGACCCACAGCGGTGCTAAGAAGCGCTTCAAGCTGACCGGTACCGGCAAGCTGCGCCGCCAGCAGGCCAACCGCCGCCACTACCTCGAGCACAAGTCCTCCCGGCTGACCCGTCGCCTTGCCGGCGACAAGATCGTCTTCAAGGGCGACGCCAAGGTCATCCGGAAGATGCTCGGCATCTAAGTTCCAAGTTCTCTGACTGTTCGCCACCTGGCAGCAGTCAACTACCAAAAAGGCTTCTCAGGCCAGCCGGACCGTTCCGGCAGTAGACGCTTGGGATCAGAAATTTTCTAAGGAGTACGCACGTGGCACGTGTGAAGAGGGCGGTTAACGCCCACAAGAAGCGCCGGGTTATCCTCGAACGCGCAAAGGGTTACCGCGGACAGCGTTCACGCCTGTACCGCAAGGCAAAAGAGCAGCTGCTGCACTCGTTTGTGTACAGCTATGGTGACCGTAAGAAGAAGAAGGGCGACTTCCGCCGTCTTTGGATCCAGCGCATCAACGCTGCATCCCGCGCCAACGGCCTGACCTACAACCGCCTGATCCAGGGCCTGAAGGCCGCTGAGGTTGAGGTTGACCGCCGTATGCTGGCCGAGCTGGCCGTTTCCGACGCCAACGCCTTCGCCGCGCTGGTCAAGGTCGCCAAGGACTCGCTGCCTGCCGACACGTCCGCTCCGGCCGTCCAGGCTGAGGCTGCTCCGGCTCCCAAGGCTGCCAAGAAGGCTCCCGCGAAGAAGCCTGCAGCCAAGAAGGCCGCCGACGAGGCTGCAAAGTAGTTCCTCCCGCAGTTGAAAGACTGTCTCGTTCAAGAGCCGGCTGGAATAGCCACTAAGGTTCTTATATGAACGAAACCGGGCGCCCGCAAGACTTTCCACTCTCCAACCCCCGAGCTGATCGGATGAGGAAGGTGGCACAGCTTGCCGGGCGCCCGGCCCGTTTAAAGCGTCGCGAGTTCCTAGCCGAAGGCCCGCAGGCGGTCCGTGAGGCCTTGGTCCTGCACGGGAAGAGGATCGCCGCGGGGGAGCCCGGCATCGTCTATGAGGTGTACGCCACCGAGGCCTGCCTGGACCGCCACCCGGAGCTGGAGCAGCTGGCCGAGGGAACCCACGCGCACCTCGCAACCGACGAAGTGATCGCTGCGATGGCGGACACCGTCACCCCACAGGGCATCATTGCCGTCTGCGGCTTCCTGGACGTCAGCCTTGAGCACGTGCTCGACGCCGGCCCGCGGCTGATTGCCGTCCTGTGCCAGGTCCGGGACCCCGGCAACGCCGGCACCGTGTTGCGGGCGGCCGACGCCGCCGGCGCCGACGCTGTCATCCTGACCGGCTCGAGCGTGGACATCTACAACCCCAAGGCCGTGCGGTCGACGGCGGGTTCCCTGTTCCATCTGCCCGTTGTCCTCGGCGCGGAGGTCGAGGAAGTCGTGGCCCGCTGCCGGGAGCGTGGCGTCGGCGTGCTGGCCGCGGACGGCAAGGGACAACTGGACCTGGACCGTCTCCAGGACGAGGACGCGGCCCGCCGCCTGGGGGCATCCGCCGCCGAATCGGTGTACGCGTTGGAACAGCCGACCGCCTGGCTCTTCGGCAA
>NZ_CAKKMM010000785.1:0-2340 GCF_918698205.1 Microbacterium sp. Bi128
GCGCCGGAGGGGTGCAGGCTACCCGGTGTTGCGCAGCCCGGCGGCGACTCCGTTGACCGTGATCAGCATGGCCCGCTGGAGCCGTTCGTCGATCTCGGCCCCGGTCATGCCCGCCGCGGCCTCGGCCCGGACGCGGCGCAGCAGTTCCACCTGCAGGTAGCTGATGGGGTCGAGGTACTGGTCCCGGATCTCGAGGGAGCGCTTCAGGGTGGGCTGGGCATCGAGGATCACGTGCTCGCCGGTGAGGTTCTGGATCTCCTCGACCGTGAGATCGTATTCGGCCCGGATGGCACGGAACAGGTGGTGCAGTTCCGCCGGCACCAGGGTGGAGACGTAGTAGCCGGCAATGTCCATGTCCGTCTTCGCCAGGGTCATCTCAACATTGGAGAGCACCGAGCGGAAGAAGTGCCAGCCCTCGATCATCTCCTTGAGCTGGGCCGAGTTACCGGCCTCGCGGGCGGCTTTGAGGCCGGAGCCCACACCGAACCAGCCCGGCACGATCTGGCGCGACTGTGTCCAGCCGAACACCCACGAGATGGCGCGGAGCCCTTCGAGCGCGGCGCCCGAGTCGGGGCGCTTGGACGGACGCGACCCGATGTTGAGGGAACCCAACTGCTCCACCGGGGTGGAAGCCATGAAGTAGGCGGGCAGATCCGGGTCATCAATCAGCGTGCGGTAGCGCGCAAACGCGGCGTCGGAGACGGTTTCCATGACGTGGCCGTAGCGCACGCGCTGGTCCTCCGAGGTGCGCGGGGTGCGGTGCAGCGCCGAGCCCTGCAGTACCGCGGCCAGAGAGAGTTCGAGGTTTTCTCGGGCCAGCTCCGGCAGGGAGTACTTGTCCGAGATGACCTCGACCTGCTCGGTGAACTTGATCTCGCCCTCGAGCACGCCGTTGGGCTGGGCCATGATTGCATCATAGGTCGGCCCGCCGCCGCGGCCCACCGAGCCGCCGCGGCCGTGGAAAAGGCGCACGCGGACGCCGTGCTTGGCGGCCACGTCGCGGAGCTTGCGCTGGGTCTTGTAGATTTCCCACTGGCTCGTCATGACGCCGGATTCCTTGTTGGAGTCCGAGTAGCCGAGCATGATTTCCTGCACGTCGCCGCGGAGCCGGACGAGCTCGCGGTAGGAGGCATCGGAGAGCAGCCGGTCCACGATCTCGGCCGAGGCGCGGAGTTCGTCGACTGTCTCCAACAGCGGCGCGAAGCCGATCTTGGCGTAGGGCGCCTCGCCGAACAGGCTGACCAGGCCGGCCTCGCGGGCCAGCACGGCCGCGGCCAGGACGTCGTCCGCGCCGCGGGTCATGGAGATGATGTAGGTCTCGATCACGTCCGGGCCGTAGGTGCGCAGGGCCCGCCGGATCTCCCGGAAGACGTCGTAGGTGCCGTCGGCGACGCCGTCGAGCTTGATCGGATGGCCGGAGAGCGGGCGCCGGGACGCAAGTTCGGAGCCCAGCACCTCGAGCCGCTCGGCGCGGCTGAGTTCCGCGTACCGGACACCGGGCCCGCCAAGGCGGTCCATGAGCTGCCCGACGGCGTCGTGGTGGTGGTCGGCGTGCTCGCGGATGTCGAGGGTGGCCAGGTGCAGGCCGAAGGAGGCGATGGCGCGGCGGACCCGGGACAGGGCGCCGTCGGCGGCGAGGGCCGCGTGGTGGTTCCGCAGCGACCGTTCGAGCAGGCCGAGCTCGGCGAGGAGCTCCGCGGTGGCGGTGTAGTCGCGGCCGGGCTCGTGCGCGGATCCGGCCGCGACCCGGCGGCCGGTGTTGATCAGCTTGGCCTTGATGCAGGTGAGTTTGAGCCGGTAGGGCTCCTGAGCGTTCAGCTCGAGGACGCGGCGGTCCAGGCCAGGCAGGTTCCCCAGGTCGACGTCGATCGAGTCCAGGAGCTCCTGGTCCGCCCCGGCCAGCGCAGTCGAGTTGGACAGGATGGAGATGAGCCCGTCGATCAGGCCGATGCTGATCCGAACGGCGTGCTGGTTCTGGATCTGGAGGATTTCGCGGGTGACGGCGGCGGTGACGTTGGGGTTGCCGTCGCGGTCCCCGCCGATCCAGGAGCCGAAGCGGATCGGGGCCTTCTGTGGCGGCAGCGTGACGCCGTGCTCGGCAAGCAGCTCGGAGAGGTCCGAGAGCATTTCCGGCATGGCGTCGCTAAGGATGCCGGTGAGGTAATAGATGGCGTTCCGGGCCTCGTCCACGGGGGTGGGCCGGACCTGGCGGAGCTCGTCCGTCTGCCACATCTGGTCGATCACTTCGGACAGGTGGCGGTCCTGGCGGCGGCGCGCGGAGGTGCCCTCCGCCGTGGATTCGGACAGGATGTCCGAGAGCCGGCGGATTTTGTCCAGCAC
>NZ_CAKKMM010000786.1:0-2339 GCF_918698205.1 Microbacterium sp. Bi128
CGCGTGCATCATCGACCGCAGCGGCAGCGCCTACCGCCTCGCCCTGGATCCGAACCGTCATCTGGTCCTCGGGCCCTCCCGCGGCCAAGTGGAATTCCATTGGCTCCGCCACGCATGGCTGGACGCACAAGGCGCGCATCCCGAGGGGCATCGGCTCCGCCGCTTCTACCCCGCCACCAGGGACGAAGTGGTCTCGGACCTGTTCGAAACCCTCGCCCTGGAACGCGGGACAGCCCCGGCCGGGGGCGCCTGGTCTCTCGACATCGACGGCCTTGCCTCGCACCCGTCCGGCATCGAGGACATCGACGTCCAGCTCCGGCGCCAAGACGTGCTGGCGCATGCCCACGTGACAGACCCGTTCGGACACCTCTACCGGCCCGCACGGCACCGCAGGCACTGGTATCTGCCGGCTGCCGCCGGTTTCATCCTCTACATCGAAATCCCCGCCCCCGCCGCAGCCCGCTGAGACCGGTGCCGCCGCCGGCGGGCCGGTGTTAAAGATCCGTCAAGATCGGCCCCGGGGCGGGAGCCGCTCCCGGCTCCGGTGTTATCGTCGGCAGTAAACACGATGGTGGGCATCGCGCGGAGAGGCATAGATGACCACGATGAGCAGGCCGCCTTCGGATCCCTCAGCGGCACGGCCGGGAGCCGGGGACAACTTCAGGAAATGGCTGCTGTTCGGCCTGCAGGACGCCAAGGGTATCCATCAGGGGCCCGGGGCCGTGAGCGACAGCCACCTGAAGAAGCACTCGTGGTGGCAGGTCATGTGCCTGACCGGCGTGGACTACTTCTCCACGCTGGGCTACCAGCCCGCCATCGCCGCGCTCGCGGCCGGCGTGATTTCGCCGCTGGCCACCCTGGTCCTGGTCGCCGTGACCTTGCTGGGCGCACTGCCGGTGTACCGCCGGGTGGCCGGCGAAAGTCCGCGCGGCGAAGGGTCCATCGCCATGCTGGAGCGGCTGCTGCCGCGGTGGGGCGGGAAACTGCTCGTCCTGGTGCTGCTGGGTTTCGCCGCCACCGACTTCATGATCACCATGACGCTCTCCGCTGCGGACGCAACAGCGCACGCGATCGAGAACCCGTTCGCCCCCGACTGGATCCAAAGCCAGAACGTCGCGGTCACGCTGGTCTTCCTGGCCCTGCTCGCCGCCGTGTTCCTGCGCGGTTTCAAGGAGGCGATCGGCGTCGCCGTCGTCCTGGTGGGCATTTACCTCGGGCTGAACGTCGTCGTGGTCATCACAACGATCATCGAGGTCCTGCAGCACCCGGTGGCGGTCGACAACTGGTGGCTGGCCCTGACCACCCAGCACGGGAGCCCGCTGATGGTGGTGGGCATCGCGCTGCTCGTCTTCCCCAAGCTGGCCTTGGGCCTGTCCGGGTTCGAGACCGGCGTCGCCGTGATGCCGCAGATCCGCGGCCACGTCACGGACACCGAGGAGAACCCTGAGGGCCGGATCAAGGGTGCACGCCGGCTGCTGACGACGGCGGCCCTGATCATGAGCGCGTTCCTCGTCACCACAAGCTTCACCACGGTGGTACTGATCCCGGCGCAGGAGTTCCAGCCGGGCGGGCAGGCGAACGGGCGTGCCCTGGCCTATCTCGCGCACGAATACCTGGGAAACGGATTCGGCACCGTCTATGACCTGAGCACCATTGCCATCCTGTGGTTCGCCGGCGCCTCCGCCATGGCCGGGCTGCTGAACCTCGTGCCGCGCTACCTGCCCCGGTACGGCATGGCCCCCGGGTGGGCAAGGGCCGTGCGCCCGCTGGTCCTGGTGTTCACCCTGGTGGGGTTCCTGATCACCTGGCTGTTCGACGCCGACGTCGACGCCCAGGGCGGCGCTTACGCCACAGGCGTCCTGGTCCTGATGACCTCCGCCGCGGTGGCGGTGGCACTGTCCGCCCGGCGCGGGAAACAGCGCAAACGCACTATCGGGTTTGGCGTCATCGCCGTCGTGTTCATCTACACCACGGTGGCCAACATCATCGAACGGCCCGAAGGCATCCGGATCGCCGCGTTCTTCATCGGGGGCATCATCGTGATCTCCCTGCTTTCCCGCATCCGGCGCTCCTTCGAACTCCACGCGACCCATGTCCACATGGACCGGAAGGCATTGGAGTTCATGTCCGCCAACCTGGAAGGTCCGATCGCCATCATCGCCCACGAGCCGTTGCGGCTGAGCCCTGAAGCCTACCTGGACAAGCTCACGTCCGCGATCGAGGTCAGCCACCTCCCCGTGGACTACCAGGCGCTGTTCCTCGAAGTCGTCGTGGACGACTCCTCGGACTTCGAGACCGCGCTCGAGGTCCGCGGGGTCACCCGGCACGGGTACCAGATC
>NZ_CAKKMM010000787.1:0-2336 GCF_918698205.1 Microbacterium sp. Bi128
CCCTATGACCGCCACTTCCACCCTTCCCGCCGAAACGCCGGCGCGGCCGCCATCGCGGGTCCGGCAGCCCAACGCCGTCGTCCTGAGCTACTCGGAACTCCTCAAGAGTGTGAAGACGGCCGGCCTCCTCGAACGGCGCGTCGGATTCTACATCACGGTGTTCGCCAGCCTGGTGCTCCTGATGGCCGCCACCTGGTTCGGGTTCGCGCTGATCGGTGACAGCTGGTTCCAGCTCCTGATCGCCGCCGCCCTGGGCATCATCTGCACGCAGTTGAGTTTCCTGGCCCACGAGGCCGGGCACCGGCAGATCTTCGCGTCCCGCCGCGCCAACGACTGGGCAGCACGCCTGCTCGCCACCTCCGTGGCCGGGATCAGCTACTCCTGGTGGGAGCAGAAGCACGGCGCGCACCACAACCACCCGAACGTCATCTCCAAGGACCCGGACATCGCGCCCGGCCCCATCGCCTTCCACCCCGAAGCCGTAGCCGACCGCCAGGGACGCCTCGCGTTCCTGACCCGCAAGCAGGGCTGGTTCTTCTTCCCGCTCCTGTTCCTGGTGGGCCTGGGACTGCAGATCGATTCCGTGAAATTCATCGTCCGCCGGGCCAAGGTCACGCACCGCTGGGTCGAAATCCCGATCCTCGCGGTCCGGCTCAGCCTCCTGCCGGTCCTCGCGTTCACCTTCCTGCCGCTGGGCATGGCGTTCGCCTTCATCGGCGTCCAACTGGCCGTGTTCGGCTTCTACATGGGCGCGTCCTTCGCGCCGAACCACAAGGGCATGCCGGTGCTGCCGGCGGACAGCCGGGTGGACTTCTTCAGCCGCCAGGTCCTGACGTCCCGGAACATCTCGGGCGGCCGCTTCATGGACATCCTGCTCGGCGGCCTCAACCGCCAGGCCGAACACCACCTCTTCCCGGACATGGCCCGCCCGCAGCTGCACCAGGCCGCCAAGATCGTCCGCGAGTACTGCGCCAAGCACCAGGTCCCGTACACGGAAACCACGCTGATGCAGTCGTACGCCATCATTGTCCGCTACCTCAACGACGTCGGACTCGCCGCCGGCCGCCACTTCGAATGCCCGATGGCAACGGTAACCCGCCGCTACTAAAGGACGGACCGCCGGCGGCCGCGCAGGACCTGCCGCCTCCTGGCAACGTCCGCCCAAACATCACGTGACGGCTGGTTACGGAAGGCCCCTTCATGGTTACCCCCGGTGTCCCTAGGATGGACCCAGGGACCGGGACAGAATTCCCCGCCCGGAAAAGGAGCCACATGATGCACGCAATCGTCGCCCGCCAGGCCGGCGGCCCCGAGGTCCTCGAACTCGACAAGACAGCCCGGCCCGTTCCCGGGCCCGGCCAGCTGCTGGTCAAGGTCGCGGCCGCGGGCGTGAACTTCATTGACACCTACAAGCGCAGCGGCGTCTACAAGGTCAGCTACCCCTTCACGCCCGGCTCCGAGGCCGCGGGCACCGTGGAGGAGGTCGGCGACGCCGTCACCGGGTTTGCTCCCGGTGACCGGGTGGCCACGGCCGAGGGCGCTGACTGCTACGCCGGCTACGCACTCGTCGATGAGGACAAGGCCCTCCCGGTTCCCGACGGCCTGGATGATTTCACCGCCGCGGCGCTGCCGTTGCAGGGCGTGACGGCCCACTACCTGATCAACTCCACCTTCAAGGTCGAGTCCGGCCACACCGTGCTGCTCCACGCCGGCGCCGGCGGTGTGGGGCTCCTGATGATCCAGTTGCTCAAGGCCAGGGGCGCCAACGTCATCACCACCGTTTCGACAGACGCGAAAGAGCAGCTGGCCCGCGAAGCCGGCGCCGACCACGTGCTGCGCTACGACGGTTTGGCCGACCGGGTCCGGGATCTGACCAACGGCACCGGCGCGGATGTGGTGTACGACGGCGTCGGAAAAGAGACTTTCGACGCCTCCCTGGCGTCCCTGCGCATCCGGGGCATGCTGGTCCTCTTCGGCGCAGCGTCCGGCCCGGTCCCGCCGTTCGACCCGCAGCGGCTCAACGCCGGCGGCTCGCTGTACCTCACGCGGCCCACCATGGGCCACTACCTGCGCGACGCCCGGGAACGCCGCTGGCGCTCCGACGAAGTCTTCGCCGCCGCTGCCGACGGCAGCCTCAAGGTCAGGATCGGCGCACGCTATCCTCTCGGCGAGGCAGCCCGTGCCCACGAGGACCTTGAACAGCGCCGCACCACCGGCAAAGTCATCCTCGTCCCCTAAGCTGCACGGTCCCCCAAGCCGTACGGCAACACCATCCGTTCATCTCCTGCAGGGACAATGCGCCAGTGACCGAGCAACGACTGACCCCCAGTGAAGCC
>NZ_CAKKMM010000788.1:0-2330 GCF_918698205.1 Microbacterium sp. Bi128
CCACGAGATGGGTGCGCAACAAGATCGAGGCGATCGCGGTCCGTGACGTCCTGTACTACCTCGTGGCGGCAGCGTCGCTGGAAGGACCCATCAACCGGACCTTCGACATCGGCTGCCGCCAGGTGCTCAGTTACGCCGGAATGATGCAGGAATACGCCGCAGAGGCCCGCCTGCCGCACCGGGTGGTGCTGGCGCTGCCGGTGCCGGCCCCCAAACTGGCCGGTCTGTGGGTGGCACTGACCACCCCCATCCCGCTCTCCATGTCCCTGCCGCTCGTCGAATCACTCCAGCACGACGCCGTCGCCGCCGAGCACGACATCGACGCGTACATCCCTGCGCCGGAGGGCGGCCTGACCCCCTACCGGCGGGCCGTGGCCCTCGCCCTGGGCAAGGAACGCGACGGCCAGGTGGAGACCACGTGGGCCAGCGCCGGCGTCGACGCCGATCCCCTGCCGAGCGACCCGGACTGGTCCGGACACGCCGTGTACGTGGACGAGCGAAGCTTCCAAAGCGACGTGGACCCCAAATATGTGTGGACCGTCATCGAAGGAATCGGCGGCCGGAACGGCTGGTACTCCCTGCCACTGGCCTGGCAGGTGCGCGGCTGGCTGGACAAGCTCACCGGCGGGGCGGGGCTGCTGCGCGGCCGCCGGCACCCGCACCTGCTGGCCGAGGGCGAGGTGGTGGACTGGTGGCGGGTCGAGCGGATCGACCGTGGCCGGCTGCTGCGGCTGCGGGCCGAAATGCGGGCCCCGGGCCGGGCCTGGCTCGAACTTTCCGTGGAGCCGGAGGGGACTGGCAGCCGCTACCGCCAGCGCGCCATCTTCTTCCCCAAGGGCCTCAGCGGCCGCCTCTACTGGCTCGCAGTGCTGCCGTTCCACAGCGTCATTTTTCCCGCCATGTCGCGGAATATCACCGCCGCCGCCCGGGATCTGGAAAACCTCGAATCGGAGCCAGCCCGGCACACCACGTAGGATGTTGGAGCCCGAAACGTCCACTTCCACATCACGGAGGACCCCCTATGGCCCTGAGTGCATCCACCACCGTTCCGCACAGCGTCGACCGCGTTACCGCGGTTTTCGTCAATGAAGACTTCCTGCGCCACACGAGCGAACTCGTCGGCGGCACCCTGGAATCCTTCGCCATCGACGGTGACACCGCCGGCGCTTTCAACACCACCACCGTGCGGACCATCCCCACCACCCGGATGCCCGACATTGCCCGGAAATTTGTTGGCGAAAGCCTGAAGGTGACGCAGCTGGAGGCCTGGGAGGCCCCCGCCGCCGACGGCTCCCGGCAGAGCAAGATCTCCCTGAAGGTCTCCGGCGCCCCGCTGGACGTGAAGGCTGTCCAGCGTCTCGTGTCCGACGGCGGCAGCACCCGGATCGAGCTCGAGGGCGACGTGACCTCCTCGGTGCCGTTCCTTGGCGGCAAGATCGCCGACGCCGCAGAACCGATGGTCGGAAAGGCCCTGAACCTGCAGTCCCAGCAGGCCCAGGCCTGGCTCGAAAGCCACTGACCCCGTGGAACTGCCCGCGGTACTCGCCGTCGTCCTGATAGTCGCCGGCGTCTGGTCCCTTGTTGTCTGGCCGCAGTTCCTGCGCCGGGTCATGAAGGATCCGCGTGCCCGCGACGCCAACGGCAAGGCCACGCGCTTCCTGACCGTCCATGTGGTCCTGGTCAGCATCTCCATGCTGCTGGGGGCCGCGACGGCGGCGATTGGCGTGGCCGGGCTGCTCAGCTAGCATCCGGCACACCGGCGGCGGCACGCGCACCCTGCGCCTGCCGCCGCCGGCCGCTAGAATCAGCAAAAAGGTGGACCGCTGAAAGGGGACGCCAGTTGCTACCCCGCCGCGTCGCCATCTGGGGCCTGTGCGCCTGCGTTCCGGTCCTCGGCCTGATTGCCTTCTGGCCGGTGCCCGTTGACCGGGGCGCGGCCACCTACCTCATGCGGTGGCTCCGGCAACTGCACAGCTGGGGCGTCCCTCCCTGGTTCGACTACGGGGTGGTGGAATTTTCCTCAAACGTGATCCTGTTTATTCCGCTGGGCGCCCTGGTCGCCATCATCCTGGGCCTGCGGCTCTGGTGGGGCGGGGCCGTTGCCGGGTTCATCCTCTCCGTCGTGATCGAACTCGGCCAGATGGCGTTCCTGCCGGCGCGCTTTCCGTCCGTCGCCGACGTCGCCGCAAACACGATCGGCGCCATGGCCGGCGCGCTCGTGGCCAGGCTGTTCATGGCACGCCGTGAGGCTGTGCGATCCCGACGTCCACCACGTACCCTGTGAACAGGGCCCGACGGGAGGAAATCGGAACTATGCGGATCTCGGTTAT
>NZ_CAKKMM010000789.1:0-2330 GCF_918698205.1 Microbacterium sp. Bi128
GCGACGACGTCGTCCGGGGTGCGGGGGGTGGCTCCGGCCGTCGCGTCGTCGGTGCCCACGACGGTATTGAATTCCGTGCTCGTGGCACCCGGCGACAGGGCGAAGACGGTCACCCCGGTGTCCCGAAGTTCGGCCCACAGGGATTCGGTGAAGCTGAGTACGAAGGCCTTCGCCGCGCCGTAGACCGCCATGCGCGGAGTCGGCGTGTACGCGGCCATGCTGGCCACGTTGATGAGGAACCCCTTTCCCGAGGCGAGGAGATCGGGCAGAAAGGCGAACGTCAGTTGCACCGGAGTGACGACGTCGACGGCGATCTCCTGTTCCAGGAGTGTGGGGTCTTCGTCGATGAACGGTCCGAAGGTTCCGAAGCCGGCGTTGTTGATCACGCTGGTGACGGTGACTCCGAGCGCGTCCACGCGCGCCTTGAGATCCGCGCCTGCGGTGGGCGAGGACAGGTCTGCCGCCAGGACGTCGACGGTGACGCCGTGGTCGCGGCGCAGCTCGTCGGCGAGGGTGTCCAGGCGGTCTTGCCGGCGTGCGACGAGCACGAGGGAGGCCCCGCGGGCGGCGAGGGCGCGGGCGAACTGCATCCCGATACCGGCGCTGGCGCCCGTGAGGAGAACGGTCTGAGAGGAATAGGAGTAGGGCATACCTGGCACAGTAGGCTACTTGCGCCTCAGTGCCAAGTAAGATGGATTCATGGCCAAGACCACCGCATGGGACCGACAGCGCGAAGCCGTCCGCGAGGAGATCACGCAGACAGCGCTCGACCTGTTCCTCCGCCAGGGCTTCGACGCGACGACCATCGACCAGATCCTCGAGCGGGTGGGCGTGTCCCGGCGATCGTTCTTCCGCTATTTCGGGACGAAGGAAGATGTGGTCCTGGGCGACCTCGTGAGCCGCGGCGCCTCGATCGCCGAGGCGCTCTCCCGGCGTCCGCCCGGGGAAGACCCGTGGGATGCCATCCGCGCGGCATTCCACGAGGCCGACGAGATCTCGGCGTTCGGGAAACAGCAGACCCTCGCACTGGGCCGGATGCTCTTCGACACTCCGTCGCTGCTCGCCCGCCATCTGGAGAAGCGCCTGCGGTGGCAGGAGATGTTCGTGCCCCTGATCGCCGAGCGACTGCCCGCGGAGGGCGACCCCGACCTGCAGGCCCACGCGATCGTCGCCTCCGCGCTGTCCTGCCTCGATGCGGCATCCCGGGCCTGGATCCGATCCGACGGCGACGCTGAACTGTCCGATCTGTACGACCAAGCGGTCCAGGCCGTGCGTCGATGACCGCCGCCGCGCGGCCGGGCTCCGGCGCTCAGCGCCCCACTTCGGGGGCGCAGCACACGGCCGCGCCGACGCCCTGTGGAATTCACCCGTCACCCTCGAGGTGGGAAAAGTCCCTGATCAAAGGCGCCTTCTGACGCGAACATCGCGCCGCACCCCTCCTCCACAACGCGCCCGCCGGCCGACCTATCCCCCATTCGCCCGTCGAGCAGGCTCGGGTGTCGGAGGTGCTGGCTAGCATGCATACATGACCTTCGAAACACCTCCGCCACCCCCGGACGACGGGGCCGCTGCCCTCTCGTCGGTGCTGGCCGAGGTGCGAGGAGTCGACGCCGAGGTTGCCTCCGCCGAGGCCCGTCGTACCCGCGCGCTCGCCCGTGCGGGGCATCTCGCCCTCGACGCGACGGCGGGGATGCGGACCTCGTCGAAGGCGGCCGAGATGGCGTTGCGGGAGGTCGCGTCCGAGATCGCTGCCGCGGAGTGCGTGTCGGATCGCAGCGTGCAAGCGCAAATCGGTCGGGCCATGACCCTCGCCGACGGCTTCCCCCTCACTCTCGATGCGTGGGAGGCCGGCGCGTTGTCGCGCGCTCACGTGCAGGTCATCGTGGATGCCGGGACGCCCCTGCCCCTCGAACGTCGTCACGAGTTCGACGTCCTCGCCGTCGCCACCGCCGACGGACTGAGCCCCGGGCGGTTGAAGACGCGTCTCGCCGCGTTGGCGGAGTCGCTGCAGCCGACGACCCTCACCGAACGTCATCGTCAGGGTCGAGAGACCCGATGCGTCCGCGTCGTCGCCGGCGAGAACGGCATGTCCGATCTGATTGCGACGCTGCCGACCGTGCTCGCGGTGGGGATCTACGACCGGCTCGCGCAGCAGAGCGCGGCGCTGATCGATGCGCGCGCAGAGGCTTACCGCGGCCGCGCGAGCGACGGCGCGGCACCCGGCGAGAGCGACGGCGCGGTGACCGGCGGGAGCGACGGCTCGGCGAGCAGCGGCTCGGTGAGCGGCGGCGGTGACGGCTCGGTGAGCGGCGGAGGTGACGGCTCGGCGA
>NZ_CAKKMM010000790.1:0-2328 GCF_918698205.1 Microbacterium sp. Bi128
CCATGAGCCCCTACGGGGTCGGCGGGGGACACCGGCACACCCCCGAGATCGAACAGGGACTCTCCAAGGCGCTGGGGGCCCCGGTCACTGTCTCCTTCACGCCCACGCTGGCGCCGATGAGCCGCGGCATCCTCACCACGGCGACCGCCAGGGTGCGGCAGCAGCCAGGCCGCAGAGTCACTGCCGCAGACCTGCGTGCCGCCTGGGCCGAAGCCTACGACGACGAACCGTTCGTGCACCTGCTCCCCGAGGGGCATTGGCCCTCCACGAAATCGGTCCAGGGATCGAACCACACGGTCATGCAGCTCGCCTTCGATGAGCACACCGGCCGCGTGATCGTGTGCTGCGCCATCGACAACCTCACCAAGGGGACCGCCGGCGGGGCCGTGCAGTCCATGAACCTAGCCCTCGGCCTGGCGGAAACCGCCGGCCTCAACCTCCAGGGAGTCGCACCGTGAGCATCACCGCACCGCAGGGATTCCGCGCCGCCGGCGTGACGGCCGGGCTCAAGGCTTCCGGCAAGCCGGATGTGGCCCTCGTGGTCAACGACGGCCCGTCCAAGGCCGCCGCGGCGGTCTTCACGTCCAACCGCGTCGCCGCGGCCCCCGTGCACTGGTCCCGCGAAGTGGTCAAGGACGGCCGCGTGGATGCCGTGATCCTCAACTCCGGCGGGGCCAACGCCTGCACCGGGCCCCAGGGGTTCCAGAACACGCACACCACCGCGGAGAAGACCGCCGAAGCCCTCGGCGTCTCCGCCACCGACGTCGTGGTCTGCTCCACCGGACTGATTGGCGAGCAGCTCCCCATGGAGAAAATCCTGGCCGGGATCGGTTCCGCCACCGCAGCCCTGGCCGCGGACGGCGGCCCCGCGGCGGCCACCGCGATCATGACCACGGATTCGGTGTCCAAGCAGTCCGTCTTCACCGGCACGGCCGCGGAGGGCACGCAGTTCACCATCGGCGGCATGGCCAAGGGCGCCGGCATGCTGGCCCCGGGCCTGGCCACCATGCTGGTGGTCCTCACCACGGACGCCGACGTCCCGCCGGACGTGCTCGACGCCGAACTCCGCAACGCCACGCGGCTCACCTTCGACCGGGCGGACTCGGACGGCTGCATGTCCACCAACGACACCGTGGTGCTGCTCGCCTCCGGCGCCTCCGGTGCCGCGCCGTCCGCCGCCGACTTCGGCGCCGGCCTGACCCAGGTCTGCGCCGAGCTGGCCCGGAAACTGATCGGCGACGCCGAGGGCGCCAGCCACGACATCGCGATCCGGACGTTCAACGCCGCGAGCGAGCGGGACGCCGAAATCGTCAGCCGCGCCGTCGCCCGCTCCAACCTGTTCAAGACCGCGATCTTCGGCAAGGACCCCAACTGGGGCCGCGTGCTGTCCGCCGTCGGCACCACCGACGCGGCCTTCGAACCGGACCAGCTGAACGTGTCCACGAACGGTGTGCAGATCTGCCGCAACGGCAGCATCGGCGATGACCGGAACCTCGTGGACCTCGAACCGCGCGAGGTCCTGGTCGAAATCGACCTGCAGGCCGGTGCAGCCGAGGCCACGATCCTCACCAACGACCTCACCCACGACTACGTCCACGAAAACAGCGCCTACTCCAGCTGACCTCCCCGGAGGGATGAACAGCAGGGATGAACAGAGGACGAACAGCATGAACACCCAGACACGCGAGACCACCTCCCAGTCCGACGCCCGGGACAAAGCCGCCACGCTGATCGAGGCGCTGCCCTGGATCCAGCGCTTTGCCGGCAGCACCATGGTGATCAAGTACGGCGGCAATGCCATGGTCAACGACGAGCTCCGCCGCGCCTTCGCCGAGGACGTCGTGTTCCTGCACCACGTCGGCATCCACCCCGTGGTGGTGCATGGCGGCGGCCCGCAGATCAACGCCATGCTCAGCCGGCTCGGGATCGAATCCGAATTCAAGGGCGGGCTGCGTGTCACCACGCCCGAGGCCATGGACGTGGTCCGGATGGTCCTCACCGGCCAGGTGGGACGCGAACTCGTGGGCCTGATCAACTCCCACGGCCCGTACGCGGTCGGGATGTCCGGCGAAGACGGCGGCCTGCTCCGCGCCGTCCGCACCGGCACCGTGGTGGACGGCGAAGAGGTGGACCTGGGCCTGGTGGGCGAGGTGGTCGGGGTGAACCCGGAAGGCATTGAGGACATCCTCGCGGCCGGCCGGATTCCTGTGATCTCCACCGTCGCCCCGGAAATCCACGACGACGGATCCACCACGGGGCAGGTACTTAATGTGAACGCGGACACGGCGGCGGCCGCGGTCGCGTCGGCCCTGGGTGCCTCCAAGCTGG
>NZ_CAKKMM010000791.1:0-2328 GCF_918698205.1 Microbacterium sp. Bi128
TGAAAGAGGCCGGGGCCAGCCAGCCCACCAGAATGCCGAGGACGATGCCGGTCAATACCCAGAAGTACAGCTGCCTGTACCAGCGTTTCTTGGGGGCCGGGATTTCCGTGCCCGCAGTGGTGATGTGTCCCATGATTCCTACCTCATTGTGGAATGTCTCTGGAGATGCTTTAAGTGTGGGGGTTTCCACGGGGCGGGTGCCAGTTCGGCGCAGCCGCCCCGTGCAGTGTGTAGCGTTCGACGGTGGCCGCGCGGCCGGCGTCGTCCGTTTCAGTGCGCCGCAGCGCTAGACGGAAGCGTTAGACGGCCGCCAGGGTGCGGGCCAGGGCCTCGATGATGGCGTCGGTGACGTCCGCGGTGGTGGCGTCGCCACCGACGTCGCGGGTCAGGTGGCCGGCGCCGGTTGCCTCTTCGATGGCGGCCTCGACGCGGCGGGCTTCCTCGTGCAGGCCGAAGTGGTCCAGCATCAGGGCTGCGCTGGCGATCGCGCCGATCGGGTTGCTGATGCCCTTGCCCGCGATGTCCGGGGCCGAGCCGTGCACCGGCTCGAACATGGACGGGAAGCGGCGCTCCGGGTTCAGGTTTGCGCTGGCCGCCAGGCCGAGGCTGCCGGCCAGGGCCGAGCCGAGGTCGGAGAGGATGTCGGCGTTCAGGTTGGAGGCGACGACCACGGAGAGGTCTTCCGGGTGGAGGATGAACTTGGCGCTCATCGCGTCGACCAGGACGCTCTCGGTGGCGACATCGGGGTAGTCCAGGGCAACACGCTGGAAGGTTTCGTCCCAGAGGACCATGCCGTACTGCTGGGCGTTGGACTTGGTGACGGAGGAGACCTTCTTCACCGTGCGGGTCCGGGCCAGATCGAACGCGAAGCGCATGATGCGCTCGCAGCCCTTCTCGGTGAACAGTGCGGTCTGCAGGGCGACCTCGTTGCCCGGGCCGCGGCCGCTGAGGTTGCGCCCGCCGAGGCCGGCGTACTCGCCTTCGCTGTTTTCGCGGACCACAATCCAGTCGAGCTCGGTGGTGTCGGCCTTGCGCAGCGGGGACTGGACGCCCGGGAGGAACTTCACCGGACGGATGTTCGCCCACTGGTCAAAGTTCTGCGTGATATTCAGGCGCAGGCCCCAGAGGCTGATGTGGTCCGGGACGTTTTCCCAGCCGACAGCGCCGAAGTAGATGGCGTCGAAGTCCTTGAGGGTGTCCAGTCCGTCGGGGTCCATCATCTGGCCGGTCTTGGCGTAGTACTCGCAGCCCCATGGGAACTCGGTCCATTCGAAGGCGAACTTGCCGCCGGAATTCTGCGCCAGGGCGTCCAGGACCCGGCGTCCGGCGGAGACGACCTCTTTGCCGACTCCGTCTGCGGGGATTGAAGCGATGCTGAATGTCTGGGTGGCGCTCATGTGCCTACCTCCTCGTTGAGTGTGTTAGCAGCGTCACACTGCCTTCCTCTTCAAGTAGACGGGCCGGCACCACATGCCGTCCAAGACCAAGATCCGATCCGCTAGATAGGTTCAGCCTATTGATGATGCGCCGGGGGAGGCGTTTCTGTCCCTCCTTGCGGTTGCGGGGCCGCGTGCAGCCGCGCCACCGCCAGGAAGGACCGGGCTGCGGGGGTCAGGTCGTCCCTCCGGCTCAGAACGGCAACATCCAGGTAGGACACGGGTTCGATCAGCAGCGTCCGCAGCCCCGATTTGTGGGCCAGGGGCGCCCACGACGACGGCATCACGGCGTGGCCGACCCCGGCCAGGACCAACGGCAGGATCGAGGTCCGGTGGGCGACCTCGACGACGATTTCGGCGTCGATCCCCCGCGCCAGTGCGTCGTCCACAAGCCAGCGCATCAGCGAACCACGCTGGCTCGCGACCAGGCGGTGGCCGGCCAGCTCCTCGCGTTGGATCGTTGTTGCGGCGCCAAACGTATCGGACTGGGGATTGACGAGAAGGATCAGCGGCTGGCGATCGAGCTCCAGCACCTCAACGCCGGGAACCTTGATGGGCGTGGGGGAGCCTGCCAGCCCGATCTCCGTGCTGCCGCTTCGGACAGACTCGATGACGTCCTCCGGGGTGAAGGCGGCGCTGACATTGAGCCTGACCAGGGGATGCGCCCGGGTGAAGGCGGCGATCATCGAGGACAGGGGCTCGATCCCGGGTGAGGGCATCGTGACGATGTCCAGCCGTCCGCTGCGCAACCCACGCACCGACTGCACCGCGGACTGCGCAGCATCGAGGTTGCGCATCACGAGCCGGGCCGGCCCGATCAGCTCCTTGCCCGCCTCGGTGAGCACCGCCCGCCGCCCGATCCGGTGGAAGAGCGGCACGCCCAGCTCCTTCT
>NZ_CAKKMM010000792.1:0-2325 GCF_918698205.1 Microbacterium sp. Bi128
TGCCGTCGCGATCGCGACGGCGCTGTCGCTCGCCGAGGCCGAGCGCGCGGCGGAGGCCGCACGTGTCACGGATCTGCGCGACACGTTCATCGCCCGAGTGCTGCACGCCGTTCCCGGCGCTCGTCTGACCGGCCACCCGGCGCGGAGGCTTCCCGGGACCGCGAGCTTCGTCTTCCCCGGCATCAACGGCGAGACCGTGCTGCTCGAACTCGAACGCCGCGGCATCGTCTCGTCGAGCGGGTCGGCGTGCGCGGCGGGCAGCGACGAGGCGTCGCACGTGCTGCTCGCCCTGGGCATCAACGCGGACGACGCCCGCACCGCCGTGCGGTTCACGCTGCCGCACGGGCTGACGCGGAATCTCGACGTCGTGGCAACCGCCGTCGCCGAGGCGGTCGCCGCCGTAAGATCGCGCGGGTGACTTCCCCCGCGATCACCGTGATCGTCCCCGGTCGCGACGTCGAGGAGTTCGCGCACGAGGCGCTGCGCTCGCTCGAGGCGCAGACCCACCCGCGCTGGACCGCCGTCCTCGTCGATGACGCCTCGGTCGACGGCACCCGGGGGATCTTCGCCGACGCCGCCGCGGCCGACCCACGCTTCCGCGTCGTCCGGCATCCCGAACCGCGAGGACTCGGGGCCGCCCGCAACACCGGGCTCTCGCTCGTCGAGACGCCCTTCCTCGCGTTCCTCGACGCCGACGACCGCATGCGTCCGGACGCCCTGGAACGACTCGCCGCGACCCTCGAGGACTCCGGCAGCGACTTCGTCGTCGGCGCCTACGTGCGCCTGCGACCGGATGCCGACGGCCCGGGCTACACCGCCGGGACCGTCCAGCCCTGGGTGACGGCGGCCACCGACCCCGCCCGGCGCGCGACGACGCTCGCGCAGCACCCCGCGGCATCCGGGAACATCGTCGCGTGGTCCAAGCTCAGCCGGACCGCGTTCTGGCGCGCGCACGACCTGCGCTTCCCCGAGGGTCGCTACTACGAGGACCAGGTCGTCGCGCAGCGGATGTACACGCTCGCGACCGCCTTCGACGTCGCCCCCGACGTCGTGGTCGAGTGGCGGGAACGGCGCGACCGGAGCTCGATCACGCAGCGTCTGAGCGAGGTGGACGTGCTGCGCGACTACCTCGAGGCGCTCGGCGAGGGCATCGCCCTGCTGCGCGCGGCGGGAGCCGACGCAGCCGTGGCCGAACGCGGGCGACTCATCCGCACCCTCGATCTGCCGCCGCTGCTGCGGCTCGCCGAGACGCACCCCGACCCGCCCTACCGCATCGCGCTCGAGGCGTTCGTCGAGACCCTGCCGGACTGAAGCGACGCGCGTCCTACGCGGGCGGCTGATCCGCGCGACGTGCGACCAGCGCCGGCCGCTCGAGGTCGGCGCGGTCGTGCTCCTCCTCGGTGAGGACGAACGACGCCGCCATCTGCTCCGCCGCCAGCCCCGTGTACAGCCCGCCCGCGGCCAAGAGTTCGGCGTGCGTCCCGGACTCGACGATGCGGCCCGCATAGACGACATGGATGCGATCGGCCCCGACGACGGTCGACAGCCGATGCGCGATCGACAGGGTCGTGCGACCGTGCGCCGCCATCTCGAGGGCCTCTTGCACGATGCGCTCGGAGACGGTGTCCAACGCGCTGGTGGCCTCGTCGAGCAGCAGGACGGGCGGGTCCTTCAGGAGCACCCGCGCGATGGCGATGCGCTGTTTCTCCCCGCCCGACAGCCGGTAGCCGCGCTCGCCGACGATCGTGTCGTAGCCGTCCTCGAAACCGGCGATGACGTGGTGGATGTTCGCCGCGCGGCACGCCGCCTCGATCTCGGCATCCGTCGCCTCGGGCTTGGCGTAGCGGAGGTTCTCGCGCACCGTCGCGTGGAACAGATACGTCTCTTGCGAGACGATGCCGATGTTGTCGATGATCGACGCGCGCTCGAGGGCCCGCACGTCGGTTCCCGAGAACATCACCGCCCCGGCGCTCGCCTCGTACATGCGCGGGGTGAGGTACAGGATCGTCGTCTTGCCCGCGCCCGAGGGCCCGACGAAGGCGACGTGCTGACCGGGCTCGACGACGAACGAGACCCCGCCGAGGGTCGGGCGCGCATGGTCGGGTGCGTCGGGGTAGCGGAAGACGACATCGCGGAACTCCACGCGTCCCACGGGACCGGGCGCCGCCGAGACGGGGATCGCCTCGGGCGCATCGGCGATCGCCGGCTTCAGGTCGAGGTACTCGAAGATGCGGGCGAAGAGCGCCGACGAGGTCTGCACGTCGAGGGCGACGCGCATGAGCCCCATGAGCGGCATGAGCAACCGCGCCTGCACCGTGGTGAACG
>NZ_CAKKMM010000793.1:0-2323 GCF_918698205.1 Microbacterium sp. Bi128
GCTAACCACCACGGGTTGCCCCGCAAAATCCGGCTCGTGTGCGGCCCGCGAAGCGGCAGCTGCGGTGATCCTCGAATCGGCTTTCCTCAGTCCGCCGCGGATGGTCCCGCGCCGACCCGCCTGCGCGCACCCCCGATCTCCCCGCGCAGTGCCTTCAGCGCGGAGACATAGATTTCCGAGAAGGTCGGGAACGGCTGGATCGTGTCGCTTAGGACATCAATGGGGACACGGGCCCGGATCGCCAGCGTCGCCTGCTGCAGCCACTCGCCGGCCTCCGGGCCGAGCGCGTACGCACCTGTCAGCCGTTCGCCGTCGCTGAGGAGGGTCAGGAAGCCGTTGCTCTCGGCGTCGGCACGCGTGTAGGTGGAGGTTTTCGGCAAGTCTGAGACTGGGGCCGTGGCGCTGAAGCGGCCCTCGGCGGCGCCCACCGCCGCGGCCTGCGGGTCCGTATAAGTGACCCGCGGAACGGCCTCATAGTTTGCCTCCCGCGCCTCACCGAGGATGTTCGCGGCGGCGACATCGCCCTGATACTTCCCGACGTGGGTCAGCGGCCAGATGCCGGTGACGTCACCGATCGCCCACAGCCCGTCCGCCACGCGCAGGCGTGCATCGACAGGGACTCCGCGGGGATCCGGCTCGACGCCGACGGTCTCCAGGCCGATCCCACTAATCCGCGGGCGCCTGCCCGTGGCGACGAGCAGCCGGTCACCTCTCAGCTCGCGCCCGTCGTCGATCTGGACGACGTAGTCCCCGCCCTCGCGCCGCGCCGTGGTCGCGGCCGCGGACAGCACGAGTTCGATGCCCTCGCCGCTCAGAACTTCACCGAGGGCCTCGCCCAGCGGCGCCGGCTCCCGGGCCAGGACGTGCCCGGACATGTCGATGACTGCCACCTCGCCGCCGAATCGGCGCACGGCCTGGGCCATCTCGACACCGACCGGGCCGCCGCCGAGGATGAGCAAGCGCCGGGGAACGGCCTTCATTGAGGTCGCCTCGCGGCTGCTCCAGACACCCTCTAAACCCCGCAGGCCCGGGATCGGCGGCACGACCGGATCGGCGCCATTGGCCAGGACTGGGCGGCGGTGTGCCGCACGCCGTCGACCTCGACGACGCCCGGCCCGGCGAGCCGCCCGGTGCCGCGCAGCAGGTCGATACCGTGATCGGCCAGCCAGCGCTCCTGCCCTGCATCGGAATAGTCCGAAACCATGAAGTCGCGCCAGGCCAGCGCCGCCTCGACATCGACTTCGGCAGTGGCGGCAGCCTGGCGTGCCGCATGGACCGCCTCGCCGGGCCGCAGCAAGGTTTTCGACGGGATGCACGCCCAGTATGTGCACTCACCGCCGACCAGCTCGCGCTCCACGACGGCCACGCGCAGGCCGCCCTCGGCGAGCGCGCCCGCGCAGTGTTCGCCCGGCGAGCCGCCGCCAATCACGATCACGTCGTAGTCGCTGTTCATGTCGGCAACTCCTCCCCGGCATGCTCGCGCACCATGTAGAGCGCGTACCAGTCGGGCCAGTCCGGGTCCTCCTGGCCCGTTCGCTCCTCGTGCGTGCCATGTGCGGCCGCGGCCCGCCTGAGGGCTTCGGCAAGGTCGTCCACGGATTCGTACGTAGTGGCCATCAGCCTCTCCTTTCAGCGGCCCGGAAGCCGGGTCTTGATCTCCTGCAGGACCCAGCCGTTGCCGTCCGGGTCGCTGAAGGACGCGAACGAGCCGTAGTCCGAGTGTCCAGGAGCCGGGCCGTCCAGGCGTCCCTCGGTTCCGGCGTGGTGGAAGATGCCCGTGGCGTCGTGGAAGGTTGCGCTGACCTCGACCCCGCGCGCCATCAGGTCGGCCCGGGCAGCGTCGATGTCGTACACCGCCAGGTGCATCCCCTGGGCCGAGCCCGGCGGCGCCGAGGTGACACCCTCGCCGAAGATGATCGAGCAGCCGGAACCCGGGGGCGTGAACTGCATGAGACGGTAGCCGTCCTCCACGGCGACCTCGGCGTCGGACCGCCAGCCCAGTCCGCCGTAGAACCGCTTGGCCCGGTCGACGTCCGAGACGGGCACGACCACGACCTCAAGCCTGAACTCCCCACGCTTCACCGGTGGGCTGGCGGCTGCACTTTTATTGCTTTCGTCGACGGTACTCATCCCGGCCTCCTCGGTCGGGCGCGCCATGAAAGGGCGGCATCGGGCTCACTGGCGACCCGGGAAAGGCGTGCCGACGGCGGGCATCAGGCCAATGCTGCGGGGCTTGCGCGGCGGGGGTCGCCATGCGCTTTTCCTTGTCGCCCCCCGGTCGATTTTCGGCCGAGGACGCTGCCCTCGGGACCCCACAGTGGCC
>NZ_CAKKMM010000794.1:0-2321 GCF_918698205.1 Microbacterium sp. Bi128
GTCCTCTTCGACCTCGACGTCCTCGTTGCGGGTCACGCGGAAGATGTGGTGTTCCAGGACCTCCATGCCGGCGAACAGCTGGTCCAGGTGCACGGCGATCACTTCTTCGAGCGCGATGAACCGTGCCACCCGTCCCGGGACGGAGCCGGCGCGGGCGCCGTCAATGGAGATCAGGCGCGGGAGCTGGTCAGGGACCTTGACACGGGCGAAGAGCTCCTTGTCGCTGACCGGGTTGCGGACCACCACGGCGAGGTTCAGGGACAGCCCGGAGATGTAGGGGAACGGGTGCGCCGGGTCCACGGCCAGCGGCGTCAGGATCGGGAATACCTTTTCCGCGAACATGGCGCTGAGCTGGTCCTTGGCCTGCGAGTCGAGCTCCTCCCAGTGCATCAGGTGGATGTGCTCATAGGCCAGCGCCGGACGGATCTGTTCGGCGTAGACCCGGGCGTGGCGCTGCTGCAGCCGGTGGGCCTCCTCGCCGATCTGCTCCAGGACCTGCATGGGGCTCAGCCCGGCAGGGGAGGGGACGGCGAGCCCCGTGGCGATCCGCCGCTTCAGCCCGGCCACCCGGACCATGAAGAACTCGTCCAGGTTGGAGGCGAAGATGGACAGGAAGCTGACCCGCTCCAGCAGGTACAGGTTGGGGTCCTCGGCCAATTCCAGGACCCGCGCGTTGAACGCAAGCCAGCTCAGTTCCCGGTCCAGGAACCGGTCGGGGCGGATGTCGCCTTCCGGTTCCAGGTTCGGTGCGAACTCCGGAATGTCGATCCGGTCCTGCGTGGCGCGCGAGGCCGGCACTTCGGAGGAGCCAAAGCGGGCACGTACCGGACGCGCCCCCTTTTCCGGCGTTGCTGGTTCAGACGTGGATGTCCGGGTGGTATCCCGTGGCATGGTGTCTCCTCAATGCTGGCGCGATGTAGCTTCAACCTTACAAGCAATCATGGCCGGATGACCCCAGGTTTCGGCCCGGGCCGGGACGGTTATCCGCCGACTTGACTAACGCCGTCCGGCGCGGGAGTGGCGGCCGGTGATGGTTGCTGCGGCAGCGGCGCGTACATCACGTCGACATCCCAGCGGGTGAATCCGAGCCTGCGGTACAGGGCGAGGGCGGGGGTGTTGTCGGCATCGACGTAGAGCATGACGGCGCGGAGCCCCAGGTCCTGAAGATGCCTGATGCCGGCGACCGTGAGGGCCTTGCCCAGCCCGGACCCCTGGGCGTCGGGGGTCACGCCCACCACGTAGACCTCGCCCATTGCGGGGTGGTCGCCGTGCCGGGGGTGCACTTTGGTCCAATGGAATCCCAGGAGCCGGTCCGCCGGGTCGACGGCCAGCAGGAAGCCCGCGGGATCAAACCACGGTTCGGCCATCCGGGCGTCCAGATCGGCCCGCGTCATGTTGCCTTGCTCCGGGTGGTGGGCGAAGGCGGCCTTGTTTGCGGCCAGCCAGGCGTCCTCGTCCCGGCCGGGCACGAAGGCGCGGAGCTGTACGCCGTCCGGGAGTTGGACCTCCGGCAGGGCCGCCGCCGCCGTCATCAACCGCATCTTCCACAGCTCACGCACGGCGCCGTAGCCGTAGCGGGCCGCGAGGTCGGCCGCGGCCTCGTGGTTTCCGTGGGACCAGGCCTTCAGGCCGGCGAAGCCGCGGACGGTCTTCAGTTCGCCCAGCAGGCGGTCACCCACGCCCTGGTTGCGGTAGCTGGGATGGACGGCGACCTCGAGGATGCCGGTGCCGTCCGGTTCCTCGATGACGACGGCGACGCCGGCCAGGTCCTGCGCCGTCGCGGGATCCAACTTGTCGTCCGGGGCATAGAGGGCCAGGGCAAGCACCGAGTGCTCGCCCGCATCGCCGGCGCGCAGCGTGACAAGGGTCTGTTCGGACAACGGCGGATTGCCGTCGGACTCTTCCGCCGCGGCGACAAGGGCGGCGACGTCCCGCAGCAGCGCGGCGTCCACGGTTCCTTTTTCAGTGTGTACGGGCCAGTTTTCCGGGTGCGCAGGGCTCATGGTGCAAGGCTATCGGGTGCATGGGGGTCAGCGGCCGATTTTGTCGAACTGCGGACGGCCGCGTATAGTCGTTATCTCGTCCGGCGTTGAGCCAGATGCGAGGGGGATCCACCACTGGGGTGGCCTCGATACGTTCGACCCGTATGTCCTCCACTGATAAATACTGAGAAGTACTGCTAGATACTGAGAAGTTTGTGCCGATGGTTTGGTGCACCAAGAAGGCCCCGGACTCTGGATTCCAGAGTCCGGGGCCTTCTGCGTTCAGTGCCTTCGTTCAGTGCTTGTGTACAGTGCCTGCGTACCGGCGCCGCCGCGCTG
>NZ_CAKKMM010000795.1:0-2318 GCF_918698205.1 Microbacterium sp. Bi128
TGGATGGCCTACTCAATCGGCATCGGCGTCCTGGCCAGTTCCTTCCCGTGGCTGCACCACAACCCGTTGCTCAGCGCGGGCATCGCGGTGGTATTCGCCATTGTGCTCGGTGTCCTCATCGACCATCTCCTGCGCTGGTGGCACAAGCGCCTGGGCCGCCACGACACCAGTCCGGTCCCCTCCGAGACCGAATACGCCACCGAACCCGCCTCCGGTGAGCGTGCTTCCGAGCTGCACGGCACGATGCTGGCCGGTCCGTCCGCTGAGTCCGGAGCGTCCGGAAAGTAGCTTCCAGCGCCCGGCGACCCTATGGTTGGAACGTGACTGAGACTATTCCTGACGCTGCCCCTGACCTCGACTTCGACCTGAAGGGCCTTCCCAAGGTTTCCCTTCACGACCACCTGGACGGCGGACTCCGCCCGGCCACCATCATTGAACTTGCTGAGGCCGTCGGCCACACGCTGCCGTCCACGGACCCCGTTGCACTGGGGGAGTGGTTCCGCGAATCCGCCGACTCCGGCTCCCTGGTCCGCTACCTGGAGACCTTCGACCACACCATCGCCGTGATGCAGACCAAGGAGGGCCTGTTCCGCGTCGCGAAGGAATTCGTCGAAGACCTGGCCGACGACGGCGTCGTGTACGGCGAGGTGCGCTGGGCGCCCGAACAGCACCTGCAGAAGGGCCTGAGCCTGGACGACGTGGTCGAAGCCGTGCAGGCCGGCCTCGAAGCTGGAGTGGACACCGTGGCAGAGACCGGCCGCGATATCCAGGTGGGCCAGCTCATCACCGCCATGCGCCACGCCGACCGCGGCCAGGAGATCGCCGAACTGGCCGTCCGCCACCGCAACAACGGCGCCGTCGGCTTCGACATCGCCGGCGCCGAGGACGGCTTCCTGCCGTCCCGCTTCAAGGACGCCTTCACCTACCTGGCCCAGCACAACTTCCCGGCCACCGTCCACGCCGGCGAAGCCGCCGGCCTGGAAAGCATCCAGTCGGCCCTCGTCGACGGCCGGGCCCTGCGCCTGGGCCACGGCGTCCGGATCGCCGAGGACGTCACGATCGAATTCGAAGAGGACGAAGAGGCCGCCGACGCCGAAGGCTTCGACGACTCCGTCAACGACACCATCGGCATGGTGACCCTGGGCGAGCTCGCCAGCTGGGTGCGGGACCGTGGCATCGCCCTGGAGATCTGCCCCTCCTCCAACCTGCAGACCGGCGCCATTGCCGGCTTCGGTGAGGGCATCGAAAGCCACCCGCTGGACATGCTCTACCAGCTCGGCTTCAACGTCACCATCAACACCGACAACCGGCTCATGAGCGGCGTGACGCTGACCGACGAGTTCGAACTCCTGGTTGAAACGTTCGACTACGACCTCGATGACCTGGTGGAGCTGACGCTGAACGCGGCCGAGGCCGCCTTCCTGCCGCTCGAAGAGAAGGAAGCCCTGGTCGAATACATCAACGAGGCCTACTCCGATCTTGGCTAACGAGGACACATCACCCGTCCAGGGGCTCGCTGGGCCCACAGCGGCAGGGGTCCCTGGCCGAGCTTGCGAGGTCGGGGAGCTGCTGGGGCTGATAGCGGCCCTGCGCGAGCATTGCCCCTGGATGGGTGCCCTCACCCACGAGTCCCTCGTGGAGTACCTCCTGGAGGAGGCCTATGAAGTGGCCGAGACCATCGAGACCGGCGCCGGCGACGCGGAACTGCAGTCTGAACTGGGGGACGTCCTGTTGCAGGTGGTGCTCCACGCCCGGCTCGCCGAGGAACGCGGCGCCTTTGACCTGGGCGATGTCGCCCGGGGCCTGAAGGCCAAGATGATCCGGCGCAACCCGCACGTGTTCCGGCCCGACGGCTCGCTGCAGGATTCCTTCCCGGCAACGGTGGAGGAGATCGTCCTGAAATGGGACGCCGTCAAGAAGGCCGAGAGGCCCGAACGTGGCCACGTCTTCGACGGGGTTCCCGCCGCGCTGCCGGCCCTCGCGCGGGCCCAAAAGCTCCTGGACCGCGCCGAACGCGCGGGTATGGCAGCGGCCGCCGGCCAAACCGCCGCCCGAACCGCCGTCGGAACCGCCGTCGACCTCCCGGCCGCCGAGGAGGAACTCGGCGACCTGCTGTTCGGGATCGTGGCCGCTGCCCGGGCCGGCGGGCTCGACGCCGAACGCGCCCTCCGTGGCGCCCTGCGCCGGTTCCAGGACAGCACCGGCCCCAGGCCATCGGCATAATAGCGCTGGCAGACTAGAGTCGGCACGGTAGCGGCACCATCATGACGTCCGGGGATTGGATAGGTTTCCGTAACTTATCCCGCTCTCGACTACGC
>NZ_CAKKMM010000796.1:0-2317 GCF_918698205.1 Microbacterium sp. Bi128
CTTCCGATCTGCGAAGTGGCCGTAGAGGGTCACCCTGCCCACCCCCGCAACCCGAGCAATTTCAGCCATGCTTGCACCGGGATTGTCACTGAGGCGTGTCAACGCGGCTTCAATGATGGCATCTTTGTTCCGGACGGCGTCCGCCCGCTTGGTGCGTTCTTTCTGCACTCCCGGCACCGGCCCTCCCAGCCCATTCAACTACTCAAACAATGATGTTCAGGTTACCAGCGGGGACAGGTCAGCCGCCCGGACCATCCGGTTCGGGTGAGGTGCCGGCCGGCGGAGCGGTCCTATGGTCAGGGCATGGGACTATTGCGGCACCGGCATGACGAACCCATGGGCGAGCGGTTTCAGATGCGCGAGAAACTGCTGTCGATCGGGGACGACTTCTGGATCGAAGACAGCCACGGCCAACGCGCCTACAAGGTCAACGGCAAGGCGGTCCGAATCCGGGACACGTTCGTTTTGGAGGACGCCTCGGGAAACGAGGTGGCCCGCATCCAGGAGCGCAAGCTCTCGATCCGGGACAAGGTCGAAATCGAGCGCGGGGGCGACACCGCCGCGACGGTCCACAAGGCCTTGGTAGGGCTCCGCGACCGCTTCTCGATCGACGTGAAGGACGGCCCTGACATGAAGGCGCACGGCAACATCGTCGACCACGAGTACGAGATCGAGCGCGACGGTCATACGGTCGCCACGATCTCCAAGAAGTGGTTCCGCGTGCGCGAGTCCTACGGCGTCGAAGTCGCGGGCGGCGAGGACGTCCCGCTCCTCCTGGCGATCACCGTCGCCATCGACTCATTGACCTAGCCTGTCCAGGCAGCATGTCGCCCAGGAAAAGCACCGGATCCCTAGTAGCCACGACCCTGTGGAGGCTATTCGGGTTCCTGACGGCGAGCGCGGTGTGCGGCGTCCTGGCCGCCAGCCTTCTGGTGCCCACCGTGGCCGCGACCGGCGTCGCCGTCAGCGACTCGATCAAATTGTTCAACAGCCTCCCCTCGGAACTGACTGTTGATCCGCCGTCGGAATCGACCAGGGTGCTCACCGCCGACGGGAAACCGATCGCCACCTTCTATGCTGAAAACCGCGTGAAGGTCCGGCTCGACCAAATGTCCCCGTACATCAAGGACGCGATCGTCGCGATCGAGGACCGGCGATTCTACGAACATGCCGGCATTGACCCCCAGGGGATTCTCCGGGCGCTGGTGTCCAACCTGACCAACGGCGGAAGGCAGGGTGCCTCCACCCTGACCCAGCAGTACGTCACCAACGTGCTCAATGAATCCCTCGTGTCGGCGGACAAGGGCGACCAGATTGTCCTCAACGGGCAAAAGAGCATGGCTGACAAGATCCGCGAGATGAGGCTCGCCGTCGAACTGGAGAAGAAATACACCAAGGACCAGATCCTGGAGGGGTACCTGAACATCGTGTTTTTCGCCCGGGACGCCTACGGCATCGAAGCTGCGTCCCGCTACTTCTTCAACACCACTGCCAAGGACCTCACCCTGCCACAGGCTGCCCTGCTGGCCGGCCTCGTGAACAGCCCCAGCTTCTATAATCCTGACGTCCATCCGGAAAACGCCGTCCAGCGGCGCAACCAGGTTCTCGCCAAGATGCTCAGCTATGGCGCCATCACCCAAGCGCAGCACGAAGCGGCCGTGGCCGCCCCGGTGGATCTCAAGATCACCCCCGGGAGGCAGGGATGCGCCGGCGCGGAAATGGCACCGTACTTCTGCGACTACGTCTCCCACCTCATTCTCAACAATCCGGCCTACGGCGCGGATATTGCCGAACGCGAGCGGAAGCTGTTCCGCGGCGGCCTGGCCATCACCACCACCCTGGACAGCCGGCTCCAAGTGGCCGCGCAGGCGCAGGTCGATGCCACGGCCGGGGCCAACCCGGACAAGTGGGGCGCCGCGATGGTCTCCATCGCACCCGGCACCGGCAAGATCCTGGCGATGGCGCAAAACACCGTGTTTCTCCCGGCACCTGGCAAATTCGACACGCAACTGAACTTCAACGTCGATTCCAAGGACGCCAACGGCAACGACCTCAACGGCGCCGGCGGGTTCCAGCCCGGCTCCACCATGAAACCGTTCACGTTTGCCGAATGGCTCAACGAGGGCAAATCCCTTTCCGCCATGGTGGACGCGTCCCGGCGCTCCTATCCGCTCGGGTTCCGCTGGAGATCAAGCTGCGGCAGGGTGCTCGGGGCCTACAGCACCAGCCAGAAGAGCCTCGGCGCGGCGGACGACCTCCAGAACAACGACGCCGGGTACTACCGCCGCATGCGCGTGGACTACGGGCTGTATAACTC
>NZ_CAKKMM010000797.1:0-2317 GCF_918698205.1 Microbacterium sp. Bi128
GAGTAAAGCATCGGCCTCCGCGGTCGAAGCGTCACACCGGTCCCAGATCGACTGATCGTCCAGGACGTTGCCCATGCCCGCGATGAAGTCGTGGGACCAGCGGCGGACCTGCTCCACTGATACGTCCTTCAGCCCCAGCAGGTCGATGAGGTTCTGCGAGGCCACAGGGGCGGCATAGTCGCGGTTCAGGTCCGCCTCCTCTGGGCCAAGCTCGGCGACATTCTCAAGGTAGGTTTCGGCGTTGCGCTCAAAGACCGGGCCCCAGACTTCCTTGATGGACTTGGGACGAAGCACAGGATTTACCGGTGCCCGGTCTACTGAATGCTCCGGATCATCCTTGCGCAGCATCGGCTGGGCACCGATGGCCCGGGTCATCGTGGCGCCGGAAACGTTGGCGGTGAAGATCTCCTGATCCTGTTCCACCGTGTGGCAGCCGGCGTAGTTGGTGACGAGGAACTTGTTAACCTGCGGAACCCAGGCGACCGGCGACTCTGCCCGCAGCCGGGCATAGGTCGGGTAGGGATCCGATGCAAGTTCGGCCACGTCAACCCAGTCAGCCACGGCGTAGTCGGCGGCGTCCTGAGAAGCGGTGGTGCGAGCTTGATCGCTGCTGCCGGGAACCGAGGCCGCGTCATCGCTTCGGGTCTCCGAGTTCCCGTGGTAGGGGCACTGTGCGGCTTGTGTCGTCATTGTTGTCTTACTCCTACTGGCACGTCGTTGTGTAGCCGGTCCTACTGGCACTTCCTTGTGTAATCAGTGTCACAGGCAATCTTTCTCTAGTAAACTGCGAATATCAGTAGAAGTATTTCGATTCTTTAGGAGAAGTGATATTCGTGCCGAAATTCACGTTTCGTCAGCTCGAACTCTTCGCCGCACTGCCGGAACACACCACCCTGGGATCCGCGGCGCAACAGCTCCACATCTCCGAATCCGCGCTCTCGCATGCCATCAGCGAGCTGGAGGCAGCGTTGGGGGAACAACTGTGCATCCGGAGGAAGGCCAGGGGCATGCACCTGACGCCGACTGGGCGCCACTTCGCGAAGCGGGCCGGGGAACTGCTTCGCGAGGCCAGCGCACTGGCAGACGGATTGGGTGAGATCCGCGGCGAGCTGAAGGGGCCGATGTCGCTGGGCTGCTATACGGGCCTGGCAAGCAACGTCCTTCCCGCCGTGCTTGAAGGCATGGCAAGCCTGCACCCCAAAGTCGAAATCAGCATCACGGTAGGAGACCACGCCGACCTGTTGCCGGCACTTGAAGATGGAACCCTGGACACGGCCATCGTCTACGACATTAGCTTGCCAGCGGACGTGGAGCGCAGGGTCATCTACAAGACCGAAGTCATGGCCGTTCTGGGGGCCAACGATTCACTTGCTGAAGAGGACGACGTGGATCTCGCTGATCTGGCGACCAAGCCACTCATCATGCTCAACACGGCCCCCAGCACGGAATATACGCAGTTGATGTTCGCTCAGCGTGGGCTCAAGCCAAACGTGGGTGCAGTAGTCCCGCAAATCGATCTTGTCCGGGCGATGGTCGGGCGGGGGCTCGGCTACAGCCTCTTGATGTCGCGGCCCAATCAAATCCCGGTTTCCAGCGAGGGCAAGGGACTCGTGACCCGGCACCTTCGCCCCCGCGCCGGCCAGACCTCCGTCGTTGCGGTCTGGCCAAAAGAAACGATGCTGACTGCCCGGGCACTGGCTGTCATCCAATATGCAGTCGAGGTCCTGGACGCCATTGAACCCGAATAGCGACCGCCGGGCGCAAGAAGACTCAAGACCGAGGGTCGGCGCCCGCCCCATTCCTGGACGGTTTCAGGCTGCGTTGCGTGCTGACTCTCGAGTGGACGCCTGGATAATGACCACGTAGTTCCGGAAGCAGGAACGCTCTCTTACCAGGCGGACCGCTCCCGGGATTCCCCGAACGGCACTTCTTCACTGAGTTCTAGGACGTACCGGCCTGCGTGATGGCGGGTGACCAAAATGCCGGCGGGCCGGCGGCTCAGAGCCACTTCGACGAGCGACGACTCAGCCTCGTTCAGTAACTTGTCGACAAGATTTGGGTCAGCAGTGGACACCTCGCGCCACCCTTCCGAATATTCCGGGAGAGAAGGGCTTTGATCGTGTACCGCGGATCTGGTCGGAGTCGGGGTGGGGAGTACCGTCAGATGGGACATAGTGTGACGCCATCCCCGCGCAGGAACAGCCTGCGGTCAGCCGTTCCGTTCTCGATCACCCAAATCAGATGCCCGCGATCTCCGACCGCGTCTACCCATCCGGCGTACTGGAGATCCCCCAGACACACCTCGACGCCGTCGCCT
>NZ_CAKKMM010000798.1:0-2312 GCF_918698205.1 Microbacterium sp. Bi128
GCTGGGATGGCTGGCGGCGGCGGTACATGAGACGCGCGGTGTACGGCGTACACCTGATGCGGCCACGTTAGGTGTACGGCGTACACTTGTCAATAGGGAACCGTTAGGGAAGGGTGGCCGGATGACCCAGCAAGCGGAGCGAACACGCCGGATTCCGTTGAGCCGGGACCGCGTCCTGGCTGCCGCCGTCGTGCTGGCCGATCAGGTGGGGATCGAGGCGCTGAGCATGCGCCGGCTGGCGCAGGAACTCGGCGTCGTTCCGATGGCGCTTTACAAGCACGTGGCCAACAAGGAGGAACTCCTTGACGGCATGGTGGACGCCCTTGTCAGCGAGATCGATCCTCCCGTCCGCGATGCCGGCTGGAAGGACGCCGTGCGACTGAGGGTGCTCTCGGCGCGGGGGGCGCTGCTGCGGCATCCGTGGGCCCGGCAAGTGCTGGAATCGCGCACGAATAAAACGCCAGCGGTCCTTGGCTACATGGACTCGTTCATCGGCATGTTCCTGGCCGGAGGCTTCTCCGTGGACCTGACCCATCACGTCATGCACGCCCTCGGCAGCCGCATGTGGGGGTTTACCCAGGAGCTGTTCGACGACTCCGCCGGCGGGAACGCCGCAGGGCTGGCCACCCTTCCGCCGGAGGCGCAGGCGGCCATGTTCCAGGAGATGGCCGAGCGGTATCCGAACATCCTGAAGGTCGCCACCGCCTCCGCGCACCAGGACTCCGTGGTGGGCCAGGGGTGCGATGACCAGTTCGAGTTCGAGTTCGCCCTCGATCTGCTCCTGGACGGCTTCGAACGGCTGCACCGGCAGCACTGGACCTCCACTCCGGCACAGACCAGCCCGGCGCAGACCTCGACGCCGGCGAGGCCCTGACCGGCCCCTACTCCTCCAGGAACCGCAGCAGGTACGGGAGAGTGGTCCGCATGGCCCGCAGGTCGCCCCCGCTCGCGGCCAGCTCGCCCAAATAATCGCCGTGGGTACCCGGCACGATCATCAGGCGCGCCCCGGGAATGACCCGTGACATCCGCACGGCGTGGTCAGCGCTGACGACGTCGCGGTCGGCGCTCAGCACCAGGGTCCGGGCCGTGATGCGGCGCAGGTCCTCGTCCGACCATCCGGGGAAGCTCAGGATCCGCTGGCGGTCCAGTTCGAACATCCGCTCGAGGTGTCCGGGGTCCGGGTTCAGCCGGCGGTCCGCGTCCTGGTACACCTCCGGCATGTCATCGAGGGTTGCCTTTTCCATCCCCTCCCAGAATTCATCGCCCACAGCGTCGCGGCTGGCGAAGGTGGAGGCGGCAATCAGGCACCGCACCATGGACGGATGCCTCATGGCCAGCGCGAGCGCGGTGTGGCCCCCGGCGCTGAACCCGAGCACGTCCACGGAGTCCACGTTGAGCTCATCGAGCACGGCCTTGATGTCCCCTGCCGATCCTTCGGCGGTGAGCGGCCGGGCGGTAGCCGCGGTCCGGCCGTGGCCTTCCTCTTCGACGGCGATCACCTGCAGGCTCTCGGCCAGCAGCGCGGGGATGAGGCCGGCGAAATTGGTCTCGATGCTCGAGCCTCCGCCGGGAATCAGCAACAGCGGGGGCTCGCCGACCCGCGGGTGACCGTGGACCTCGTAGTACATGCGGAGGTCGCCGTTGGCCGCGTAACCGTGGGTGAAAGTCACATGGCATGTTACCGCCGCTAATACCGGGCTGAACAGGGCCTTGCGGACGACGGCGGGAGATTCCCGCCGTCGTCGTGTTGCGTTGCAGGTCAGGCGTTGACGGACTCGGCGATGATCGCGTCGACCTGGCCCAGCGCCTCCCTCATGCCTTCTTCCATGCCCATGGCGACGATCTTCTCCATCTGCTCCTCCGCCTCGAAGGTGGACAGGATGGTCATTCGGGTGCGGTCGCCGATTGGCTCCAATGTCACAACTCCGTGGATCGTTCCCATATCGGCCACGGGGTCGCCGTTGTCGTCCGCGAAGCCATCATCGAACTCCAGCCGGTGCGGAGCGTTGATGGTCACGAACCGCCACCAGCCGCGGGCCTTCTCCCCCTCGGGTCCCGTCATGTAGTAGCTGGCCTCGCCGCCCGGGACGAACTCGTGCTTCTCGAAGGTGGCCGGCCACGTGGGCGGCCCCCACCAGCGCTCGAGCTGGCGCGGGTCTTCCCAGATTTGCCAGACGCGCCCCACTCCGGCATCGAACTCGGCGACCACGGTGAGGCTCAGCGCCTCAAGATTCTTGACTGAACTGACAACCGTCATGACGAACTCTCCTATCCTTCAGTTTCCTTCAGCTTGGCCTTGCGATTTCTTGATT
>NZ_CAKKMM010000799.1:0-2310 GCF_918698205.1 Microbacterium sp. Bi128
CCAGTGGTCAGCCACTTCAAGGCTTTGCTTTTCATCACGCAATCACTTTCGTCTGAAATTCAGTGGGTCGCGGGAGGCTCATCGGGCCCCCGGCCGCTGGCTTGGGCGCCGGGTGGAGCAGACACGCCGCGAAAGATAATTGTGTCATCCGACGTGGGCGCCCATTCAATCCGAACAAATCAGAGATGATGTGTGCGTTCTGCGAACTATCTTCAGGATCGTGTGCGATCGGCGCTGATCCTGATAGTGCTGGCGGGGTGGCGCGGAATCATCGGCGCCGGAGCGGGCGGCAATCGGAAGCCCCGGGCCGTGTGACCTCCGTCGCAATCACTGGATTTGCGCGCAGCGGGGGACTAGTTAAGCCGTTCCGCCGGCGAACGTTTCGTTTTAAGAAGTGCTCCCGCGCCGGGGCCCAGCGTCCGGAATCCCGGCGTTCGGAAATCCTAGAAGTCGCCCCGGCTGGCGTCCTCGGGAGGCAGGACGGGCCAGTCGCCTTCGATCACGGCGGCCGGCTTCGTCTTGCGCAGGTAGCTTTGGAAGTCCGCGGCCTGGGTAGAGGCCCATTCGACCTGGAGCTGGTGCAGGTTGCCCGCCGGCATCCTCAGCTTGGGGAATTTTCCGGCCATGGCATCGAGCATCCGAAGGGTTGCCAGGGCATCGGCCGCGGAGGTATGCGCGTTGTCCAGATTGACGCCGTACTCCTCGCACAAGGCGGTGAGCGTGCGCTTGCCCTTGCGGTAGCGGTCCACCTGTTTGTTCATGACGTACGGATCCAGCACGGGGAAGCGGCTCAACTGAGGGACGCCGTAGCGGGCAGACTCGGCGGCGAGCACCGTGAAGTCGTAGCTGGCGTTGAAGGCGATGACCGGCACACCCGTGTCGAAAAGCTCCTGGAGCACGGCGGCGACCTCCCGCGTCACTTCCGCGGCGGGGCGGCCTTCGCTGCGGGCCTTCTCGGTGGTGACGCCGTGGATGTCGCTGGCCTCGGTGGGAATCTCAACCCCGGGGTCCGCGAGCCACTCGTGTTCCTGGACAATCCCGCCGTCGGAGTCCACCACGGTGATGGATGCTGTGACAATCCGCGCCGCGCGGGAGTTCCGCCCGGTGGTTTCGAGGTCGAAGGCTGCGCGGGGGAGGGTGTTCCAAGTGCTCATGCTTCAACGCTACCTGCTGCCACTGACAGTTCCTGACCGGGGTGGCGGCGTGCCGTCTCCGCCTGCCGTCCCGGCGCTGTTCCGGAGTCCGGAACGGCTAGGCTGGACCGATGCGGACGGAGTATGTGGAGGCGGTGCTGGAGCTCGTGGCGTTGATCCCGGCCGGCACGGCGGTGGCCTACGGCGACGTTGCGGAACTCCTCGGCGCCGGCGGCCCGCGTCAGGTCGGATCGGTCATGAGCCACTATGGCAGCAGCGTGCCCTGGTGGCGTGTCCTGAAATCCAGCGGAGACGCCCCGCCCGGCCTGGAGCACGAGGCATTGGGCCTTTATCTGCAGGAGGGGACGCCGCTGCTGGGCCGTTACGAGGACTTCCGCCGGACCGGCGAGGGGCGCTGGCGTGTTGACCTGGCCTCCGGCCGGTGGGCGCCCACCGACGCCGATTTCGACCGGATCGATGCCATCGCGGAGCGGCTCGAGCGGGAGTCGCATAAATTGTCGGTACCCGATGATGAAATGACTGTGTGAGTACCCCCAGCCACCTTGAACCAAGCCTGCAGCGGTCCGGGTCCCGTCCCCTTCCCGGGGCGGGGCGCGCAACGGGAGCGGGGCTGCGCCTGTTGCCGCCCCGGACCCAGCACAGCGCGGTGCCGGTGCTGTCACCGGACCAGCTTGCCGCCGTCGAGGTCCCGCCCGGCTCCGGCCCCGTCCTGGTGCCCGGTGCGCCCGGCACCGGCAAGTCGACGGTCCTTGTCGAGGCTGCCGTCCGCCGCACCCTGCGCGATGGCCTGGATCCGGAGCGGATGCTCATCCTGGCTCCCGGGCGGCTCGCCGCGGATACGCTCCGCGACCGGTTCACGGCCCGCCTGGACCGGAGCCTGAGCACGACGCCGGCACGGACCTGGGCGTCATATGCCTTCGATCTGATCCGCCGGGCCAAGGCCGAAGGCCTCCTGCCGCTTCCGCGCCAGCCGAAGCTGCTCTCCGGCCCGGAACAGGACCTGATCATCAAGGAACTGCTGGAGGGCCATGCGCTGCCCGGCCTCGAGCTGCCCTGGCCCGAGGACCTGGGCGCCGCCCTGCAGACCCGCGGTTTCCGGCAGGAAGTGCGCCAGCTCTTTGACCGGATCATCGAATCCGGGCGGACCGCCGAGGAC
>NZ_CAKKMM010000800.1:0-2310 GCF_918698205.1 Microbacterium sp. Bi128
GGCCACCCCGCCCAAGAGCCCGGTCACTAGTCCAATAATTAGATTGAGATGCACGTTCGGAGCGGATGGCGAAGACGGAGCTTCGGCCGGCCTAATGATGGAAAGCGAAACAGGACTCGTTCCGCCGGTTTTTGGCCGTTCCAGCGTGTCCACAGCCACAATGAGGCTGTCGGCCACGGCTTGAGCTATTGCTGCTGCCTGCACCGGGGAGGTGTCCTCCGCCGAAATGGTTATTATGACGGTGTTAAGGTCACTCGTAGCTGTGACTTGTCCGGCTAGTCGTGAGGCGCTGATATTCAAGCCAAGAGTCTCCACGACGGGCTGAAGTACTACGGGCGTCGCGATTGTCTTCACGTAGGATTGCACGCGCGCTTGGCTAAAAGTGTTGCCCTGCTGCAACTCGCTCACGGTGCCCGAGCCCTGTATTGCCACGAAGAGTTGCGATTGGGCGGTGTAGGTGGGGCGAACCAATAACGTTGCAGCCGCCCCTGCCAAAAGCCCAACAAGGGCAGCGGATACAACGATAATCCAATTGCGACGGAGCATTCGTAAGTAGTCTTGCAAATCCAAGTTCCAGGTCCCCCTACGTTGCCGTCAATCCGACACGTGATGTTCTTGTTGAGAGCCAACAGGTCACGATGATGTTACCGCGCCAAACGCCTTGGTGAGTAAGCAGCGGTGTCCGATCGCTGTCGTGCCGGAGACTGCAAAGACCACACGCCAGGTGTCTCGCTAGGTTCAATATTGGCAGTCAGGCCTCAGCAATTCTCTCGATCAGCCTTCGCGCTATTGAATGCTGGCGTGCCTAACGTCTCCCGAGGAGATCAAGGTACGTGGCCGAAATATTCTCGACTGCCGAGAAACCGCCCTCGAAAATACGGGCAGCCCCTACCGCGTATCCAAATCCTCAAATACCAAAAACGTCTGGGTGTCCAAGACCCCGGGCATGGACTGCAGCTGGTCGAAGATCACCCGGCGCAGGTCAATGTTGTCCACCGCGCGCACCAGCAGGATGACATCGAAGTCCCCGCCCACCAGCGCGATGTGATGGACCTCCGGGATGGCGCGCAGGAGTTCGCGCAGCTCGCGCCAGGAGTGCTGGCGCACCTTCAGCGTGACGTAGGCAGAAGATTTCAAGCCGGCCTTGATGGGATCCACCAGGGCGGTGAACTTGGTCAGGACGCCTTCGCCCGTGAGCCGGGCGATCCGGGTGTAGGCGTGGGCGCGGGAAATGTGGACGTTCTCGGCCACCTGTGTCACCGACATCCGGCCGTCCCGGGTCAGCTCCGCAATGATGTTCCGGTCCACATCGTCCAGCGGCACCGCCACCTGCTCTGATTCGAGCTCTGCCATTCGTCTACGACCCCCGCCGGTAATCGAGCTCACACTTACGATTTGTCTTCCAGAATAGGGCAAATTTGTGGACATCTCCACGATTCACGGGAGAGGTGGATACGAAACATCGGCTGGCGGCATACTGGGAAAGATTAGTGGCTACAGAAGGACGGACCAATGACGATCTCCGCAGATCACGCTGCGCAGCCAGCTGCGCGGCAGGCCGCGCAACAAGATCCAGCCGGTGATGCCGTGAGCAAGTTCGGTATCAGCGTTGAGGACTACATGTTGCCCGCACGCCACCAGATCCAGATGGTGGGCCCGGGCGGAACCCTGAATCCCCACACGGAGCAGGGCACCCAGCCGGGGCACGAGTACAGCCTGCCCAGCGAGACCGAACTGATGGCCGCCTACGAGCAACTCGTCATCGGCCGCCGCGTCAATGACCAGAACTCCGCGCTGGTCCGGCAGGGCCGCATGGCCGTCTACCCCTCGAGCCACGGCCAGGAGGCGTGCCAGGTTGCCGCCGCACTGTGCCTTGCCGAGGGTGACTGGCTGTTCCCCACCTACCGCGACTCCGTAGCCGTCATGGCCCGCGGCGTGGATCCGGTCCAGACGATGACGCTCTTCCGCGGCGACTGGCACGGCGGCTACGATCCCGCCAAGAACAAGGTCGGCATCCAGTGCACCCCGCTGACCACCCAGCTGCTGCACGGCGTCGGCGTGGCCCACGCCGCCAAGCTGCGCGGCGAGGACACCGTGGTCCTGGCCATGTGCGGCGACGGCGCCACGAGCGAAGGCGATTTCCACGAGGCCCTGAACTTCGCCGCCGTCTTCCACCTGCCCGTGGTCTTCTTCGTCCAGAACAACCAGTACGCGATCTCCGTGCCGCTGGCGCACCAGTCCGTTGCGCCCTCCCTCGCCCACAAGGCAGTGGGCTACGGCATGGCCGGCGAACGCGTGGACGGCAACGAC
>NZ_CAKKMM010000801.1:0-2308 GCF_918698205.1 Microbacterium sp. Bi128
TCGTGCCCGCGATGATGGCGGGAACCAGCAGCGGAAGCATGACCAGGCGCATGGTGGTGAGCGGCTTCGCGCCCAGATCCCCGGAGGCCTCCAGCAGGGAGTCGGGCACCCGGTCAAAGCCCGCGTAGATCGGCAGGATCATGTACGGCAACCAGATGTAGGACAGGGTCAGGATGACGGCGGTTTCGCCGTAGCCCGGCGAGGACAGGCCGATCGGGGTCCCCAGCCACTCCAGCAGCCCACCCTCGGACAGGACATTCCGCCAGGCGTAGGCCTTGACCAGGTACCTTGCCCACAGCGGCATGAGCACGGCCACCACGAGCAGTTTCTCCCAGCGGGCGGGAGCGACCTTGGCGATGAAGAAGGCGATGGGCAATGCCAGGACCATGTCAATCACGGTGACTGCCACGGCGATCCACAATGTCCGCAGGGTGATCCGCTGATACACCGGATCGGTCAGGACCGTGACGATGTTTTCCGTGGTCCAGACCGTGGACACCTCCCCGGTGAAGGTATCCACGGTCCAGAACGCGGTGATGAGCAGTGCCGCCAAAGCGGCGATGTACACCAGCACCAGCCAGCCCGCCGGGGCGGTGAGCAGGGCCGCCAGCCTCAGCCGGGGCGAGCGGTGCAGCAACGCCGAAAAGGCGTTGGTTTTCGCCCGTGGCACGGCCCCGGCATCACCGGGCGCCCCGGGCGGCAGCTGTTGCGTATGAAGTGCCATCTCGCCTTAATCTCTGCCGGCCCCCGGGGCCGGCTCGTTCGTAAGGGTTTGGTGCGGCAGAGCCGGAATCAGCCCTTAATTTCCGTCCAGGCCTTGGTCCATTCCGAATAGTCGGTGCACTTGACGTCCTTGCGGCCATCGAGGCACTCGGCCACCGGTGTGGTCCAGAACCAGATCCTGTCGGCGTAGGCCGCATCACCTGAGTGGTACGTCTGGCAGTGGTTGGGATCCTTGGTCAGCTCGCAGGCTTTCGCGTTGGCCGGCGATTCGCCAAAGTACTCCGCCACCTGGGCGTTCGGCTTGGGGCTGGCGATGTAGTCGAGCCACTTGTAGGCGCAGTTCGGGTTCTTGGTCTTGGACCCGATCATCCAGGTGTCCGACCAGCCGGTGGCGCCCTCGTCCGGGACGAGGGTCGCGACCTTGGCGCCGTCTGCCGTCGCGATGTTGGCCCCCACCTGCCAGGTGGTGCCGACCACGGTGCTCCCGGACGTAAAGGCCTGGACCTCCTTGACGACGTCGCTCCAGTACTCGCCGATGTGCGTCCGCTGCTGCTTGAGCAGGTCGACGGCCGCGGCCAGCTGGTCCTTGTCGAGGGCATAGGGGTTCTTGATGCCGAGGTCCGGCTTATGGGCCATGAGGTACATGGCGGCATCGGCGATGTAGATGGGCGAGTCGTAGGCCGTGACCTTGCCGGTGTTCTTGGCGGCGTCGTCAAACACAGCGCTCCAGGAGGCGGGGGCCGGGGCGACCTTGTCCGTGGAGTACATCAGCAGGTTGGCGCCCCAGCCGTGGGGCATTCCGTAGTTGACGCCGTTGACGGTGTTCCAGGCTTTGTCCTTCAGGAACGGGTAGATGTCCGGGTAGTTCTTCAGCAGGCTCATGTTGACCGGTTGCACGTCCTGGCCGGCGATCAGGCGCAGCGACGCATCCCCGGAGGCCGAGATAACGTCGTACTGTCCCGTGCGCATGAGCGTCACGGCCTCGTCCGAGGTGCCGAACGGCTTGAAGCTGACCTTGCACTGGGTTTCCTGTTCGAACGGATGCACCCAGTCGACGGCCGGGTCGTTGCTGCCATCCTCGACGTAGCCGGGCCATCCGAGGATGGACACCTGGCCTTCACCGGTGCCGATCTCGGTTTTGACCGGCTGCGCCGACTGTGCAGAACCCGATCCGCCGCTGGTTCCGCAGGCCGACAGCGCGAGGGCTGCGGCCGCAACCACCCCGACTACGAGGGAGGCCTTAGTTCTTGGTGCCATGATCCGTACCTTTCGCTGTGGAGAAAAACTCTGGACTGGAACGCTGCGCCGCGGCACGGACGGCAACCCCGCCCGGCATGGCCCGGCGTCAGGTAGTGCCGGGGACCGGAAGCCAAACGACGGCGTCGTCGTCCCAGCTGACTGTGACGGGCCCGTTTACCAGATCGGTGTCTCTGCCGGGCAGCTTTTCCGGAACGAGCGCGACGACGGCGGGTCCGCCGTCGAGCTGCACCCGCACCTGGGTGGCGTGCCCGACGTAAACGAACGACGTCACTGTCCCGGGCCGGGAGGTGGTGCCGGAACGGCGCTCCGGTTCGCCGGCCCAGGC
>NZ_CAKKMM010000802.1:0-2306 GCF_918698205.1 Microbacterium sp. Bi128
CGACGCGACCGTGCTCATCGACGGCACGAGCCGTGCGGGCATCGAGGCGGCGATCCTCTCGCTCGTGCGCCCCGGGCAGCGCGTGCTCGTGCCCGTCTTCGGCCGCTTCGGGCACCTGCTCGCCGAGATCGCCGAGCGCGCGCTCGCCGAGGTGCACACGATCGAGGTGCCGTGGGGGCAGGTGTTCCCGGTGTCGACGATCCGCGAGGCGATCGAGCGGGTGAAGCCGCACCTCGTCGCGTGCGTGCAGGGCGACACGTCGACCACGATGCTGCAGCCGCTCGACGAGATCGGCGAGATCTGCCGCGCGCACGGCGCTCTGTTCTACACCGACGCCACGGCCTCGCTCGGCGGCAACCCGTTCGAGATGGATGCCTGGGGGCTGGATGCCGCGACCGCGGGCCTGCAGAAGTGCCTCGGCGGCCCCTCGGGCTCGGCGCCGATCAGCCTGTCCGACCGCGCCGTCGAGGTGGTGCGCTCGCGTGCCCGGGTCGAGGCGGGGATCCGGGAGGAGGGGGATGCCTCGGCATCCGACTTCATCCGCTCGAACTACTTCGACCTGGCGATGATCCTGGACTACTGGGGCCCGCGGCGCCTCAACCACCACACCGAGGCGACGACGATGCTCTACGGCGCGCGGGAGTGCGCGCGTGTGCTGCTCTTGGAGGGCCGCGACGAGGTCATCGCGCGCCACCGGCTGCACGGCGACGCGATGCTCGCCGGGGTCGAGGGCCTGGGCCTGACGGTCTTCGGCGACGTCGCGCACAAGATGACGAACGTCGTCGCGGTGGAGATTCCCGAGGGGGTCGTCGGCGACGCGGTCCGCGCCGAGCTGCTGAACGACTTCGGCATCGAGATCGGCACCTCGTTCGGCCCCCTGCACGGACGCGTCTGGCGCATCGGCACGATGGGCTACAACGCCCGGAAGGATGCCGTTCTCACCACCCTGGCCGCGCTCGAGACGGTGCTGCGCCGACACGGCGCGGCGGTCGCCGCGGGCGGTGGCGTCGAGGCCGCGCAGGGCGTGTACGGGGCCGCCGTTCCGGCCGGGGCCGCGGGATGAAGACCCGGCTCCAGGTCGCGCCCGAGCGCCTCGCCTCGGCCGCGCGGCGCGTGATGGGCCGCTGCGAGGAGCTCGCCCGCGTCACCGCGACCCCCGGCAGCATCGAACGCGTCTACCTCTCGCCCGAGCACGCGAGGGTGAACCGCCTCGCCGCCGAGTGGATGCGCGAGCTCGGCATGTCCACCCGCCAGGACGCGGCCGGTAACCAGGTCGGTCGCCTCGCTCCCGCCGGAGACCGCGACGCCCCCGCCCTGATGCTCGGCTCGCACCTCGACACGGTCCCGGATGCCGGGCGCTTCGACGGCATCGTGGGTGTGCTGATGGCGCTCGAGGTCGTGCGGCTGGTGCGTCGCGTGGATGACGAGGGGGTGGCATCCAGTCCGTTCCCGTTCGCGCTCGAGGTCATCGCGTTCTCGGACGAGGAGGGCACCCGCTTCGGCAAGGCGCTGCTCGGGTCGTCGGCGGTGGCCGGCCAGTGGGATCCGTCGTGGTGGGACCTGACGGATGCCGACGGCTCGACGCTGCGGCAGGCGTTCCGCGAGTTCGGTCTCGATCCGGGCCGCATCGGCGAGGCCGCGCGCAAGCCCGACGAGCTGGTCGGGTATCTGGAGGCGCACATCGAGCAGGGTCCCGAGCTCGACCGCGCGGGACTCCCGCTCGCGGCGGTGTCGTCGATCGCGTCGGCCCGGCGTTTCTCGCTGGTCGTCGAGGGCGAGGCCCGGCACGCCGGCGGCACCCCGTACGACATGCGCCGCGACGCGCTGCTCGGCGCGAGCGAGGCGGCGCTCGCGGTGGAGCGGATCTGTCGCGCCGAGCACCACATCGTGGGCACGGTGGGTCAGTTGGAGGCGTTCCCGGGGGCGGTGAACGTCGTGCCCGGCGAGGCGGTGTTCTCACTCGACCTGCGCGGCGAGTTCGACGAGACCCGCGACCACACGTGGTCTCAGATCTCCGCGGAACTGGATGCCATCATGGGCCGCCGCGGTCTGCGGTGGCGGGCGCGTGAGGTGCACTCCGCGCCGGCGGTGTTCTGCGCCCCGCTGTTGCAGGACGTGGTGCGGGAAGGGATCGGCGGTGACGCCCCGACCCTGTTCAGTCGTGCCGGGCACGACGCCATGTCGATCGGGGCGATCACCGCCGTGGGGATGCTGTTCCTCCGCAACCCGGAGGGGATCAGTCACCACCCCGACGAGGCCGTCTCCGCCGCCGAGGTCGCGGCGGGGATCCGGGCACTCGCCGAGGC
>NZ_CAKKMM010000803.1:0-2300 GCF_918698205.1 Microbacterium sp. Bi128
CTCCCATCGCGGCCGCCGCGGCGCTGAGCTTCGTCTTCGTCACCGCGTTCGCGCTCCACCCCACCGGACGGGTCGTGCCGGTGGCGGCGGAGCGCGGGGCGATGGCTCCCGTCCGGGAGCTGGTGCGTCCGCGCCTGCTGATGCTGGTCGTGGCGGTGTTCGGCGTCGGGGCGTTCTTCGGCTCGACTCTGACGTCGCTGACGGCGTTCATGGAGGCCCGGGGCGCCCCCGAGGCCGGAGCGCTGCTGTACGGCGTCATGGGGGTCGGCTCGGCGGTGCTCGCCCTCGCGGTGGCCGTCCTGCCCGCGCGGTTCGCGCTCCGGTGGCGTCTGGTCGTGTTCGCGATCCTGCTGTTCGCCTCGGCGGGCGCGTACTCGGTGGGCGGATCGGTGCTCACGGTGACCGTCGTGCTGTGCCTCATGGGCATCGGCGTCGGGCCGTCGCTCGTCACGCTGTTCAGCCTGGCCGGGCACCGCGCCCCCGCCGGGCGCACGGCCACGACCATGACGCTGCTCGCATCGGCGCTCACACTCGCCCAGGCGCTGTCATCGGCGGTCACGGGGGCCGTGGCCGAGCGGGAGTCGGTCGAGACGGCGATGCTGTTCCCCGCCGCCGCCGCGCTCATCGTCCTCGCGATGGCGGCACTCAACGCGGTTCACGCCCGCCGGTGGGATGCCACCCGTCAGCCCTCCATCGGATAGATGCGCCGCAGGACCCAGCGCTGCCCGAACGTCCACACCGACGTGACGGCGAGATACAGTCCCGCGGCGAGCGGCACGAACAGCGCGACGATCGTGGTCGTGAACGGCAGGACGGCGATCAGACGCCCCGCCCACGCGGGGGCTGCGGGATCCTGCGGCGGTCGCAGGAAGCGGCGGGTCAGTTCTCCCGCCCCGGCGATCACGACGACGACCCCGCCGAGAAGCGCGAGGGTCATGGCATCCGCGGCCCCACCCGTGACGGCGGCGAGCAGACTCGTGCCCAGCGGCACCCCGGCCAGGCTCTCGGCGAGCAGGGCGTTGGCGTGTCCGGCGACCTGCGCGTGCAGGAACACGGCGTAGAGCAGACCCACCACCGGGGCCTGCGCGAGCACGGGCAGGCATCCGGCGACGGGGGAGACCCCGGCGTCACGGTAGAGCTGCATCGTCTCGCGCTGCAGGCGTTCGGGGTTCTTCCCCCATCGTTGCCGCAGGACCCGCAGCCGCGGGGCGAGACGCGCACGGTCGCGTTCCGCGCGGGCCTGCGACACCCCGACGGGGATGAGGACCGCGCGGACGACGAGGGTGACGACGACGACGGCGAGAGCGGCGGCCGTGCCGCCGGCGACGGGGGACAGGAAAGACGTGAGGGCCAGCAGGCCCCGGGTGGAAAGGTCGAGCAGGGCCGCCAGCGGCGGCAGGGCGAAGAGGTCCAAGGCAGAGTCCGTTCGTGGGGGCGATCAGGGCGTGATCGGCCGCGAAGGGATGCCACGACGGCGCCGGAGTCGGCGCGGTGGGGCGGGTTACGCGGCCGGAGCCGCGCGCCCGGGCGCTCGCGGGCGGGGATGCCCGGCGGCGTCGGGATCGCTCTGCGTGAGCGGAGCGGAGGGATCGATGGGCCGCGTCGCGCGGATCGGCGGCGGTTCGGCCGAGAGGCGGAACACGATCACCGCGATCGCGACGGTCAACACCACCGCGGCGGCCAGCGCGAGGGCCAGCAGCGGGGCCGGCGAGGATCCTCCGTCGGGGACGAGAGCGAGCTCGGTGGCGACGAGCAGGAGGTTCAGCGCGGTGAGGAACGATGCGAACACCCGGCACCCCCTCTCCTCGATCCGCCTCTCACGCTATCAGCGGGTCGGTGGCTACGCTGGCGGGCATGACGACTCTCGTGATCACCGTGGTGGGGGACGACCGGGCGGGGCTCGTGGCCGCCGTCGCCGACATCGTCGACGTCCACGGCGGCAACTGGGAGACGAGCGAGCTCGCCGAGCTCGCCGGCGCCTTCGCCGGGATCATCGAGGTGTCGGTGTCGCCGGAGCGGGCCGACGACCTGCGCTCCGCACTCGAGGCCCTCACTGGGACGCTCACCGTGTCGGTGCACGGGCCGGCCCCTGTGCGCGGGGCGGTGGCACGGTCGGTGTCGCTGACCGTCCTGGGCAACGACCGCCCCGGGATCGTCCGCGAGATCACGGGCACGCTCAGCGCGCGGGGCGCGAGCATCGAGCGCATGTCGACGCACACCACGGATGCCGCGATGTCGGGCGGACGCTTGTTCGAGGCCGCGCTCACCGCGACGCTCTCCGACGGTGGCCGGGTCGACGA
>NZ_CAKKMM010000804.1:0-2298 GCF_918698205.1 Microbacterium sp. Bi128
ACAAGATGCAGCCCGCCGCCCAGTCCGCCGCCCCACCCGCAGCCGCCCCTGCGGCCGCGACCCGGCCGCAGGCAGCCCCGGCGCCAGCCGGCCAGCAGGAACTCTTTGGCGCGCCGGGGACCTACGACGAACCGGACCTCTTCAGCGAACTCGAAGAAGAACCTGCCGTAGACCGGGCGGAGGCCAGCGCCGAAGCCGTCGTCGAGTCCCTCGAACGCGAACTGCTCCGCCCCGAAACCCGGGCAGACCTGGGCCGCACGGGCGTGCTGCTCCACCCGGGCTTCACCGAAATCGGCAGCTCCGGCCGGATCTGGACCCGCGACGCCATGATGATGTCACTCGAGGACAACCCGGGCGGAGCCGTGGAGCTGGAACTGTTGGGCGCGGACCGGCTGGGTGAGAAGACCATCCTGCTGACCTACCGCAGCCACACCCGTGAGGGATCAGCCCTGCGCAGCTCCCTGTGGGTCCTTGAAGGCGCCCAATGGCGCCTGCGCTTCCACCAGGGCACACCCGAGGCCTGAGGGCGCGTGCGGCTCACGTGAAGCGCTGCGCATTGCCCAGTTCCGCCTGCGCATAGGTGGCGGCAGCGGAGTTCAGCGCGAGGTTGATGGACGCCAGGGACGCCTCGACCCTGCCCTGGGTCAGCGTCCACTCGGCCACGAGGGTTTGGAAATTAGTCGCCGCGGAGCCCCGCCAGCTGCCCTGGAGCTCGTCCAGCCCCCGTTTCATGGCGTGGACGTCCGCGCTGATCCTCTCCACCGTGGCCTGCACGTTGGCGGACTTCAGCTGGAGGAGTTCGGTATCGACGGAGATGATGCTCATGGAAATGCCTCTCGAATGCTCGGGAGGCGGCCGCGGCCCGGCGGAGCACGGTGAACGTCAGCGGGTCTGCGGTGAGGTATTGCGGTGACATTTTCGGTGAGAGCTGGCGGGGAGCGGCTGCCTCATCCGGATCTTCCGGACACCTCGAGCGTAGGCGGGCGGCGCGCCGGCCGGACACCGCCGTCGGCCCCTATGTGGATAAGTCCGCTGTGGACCGTTCCGTGGCCTCTTCGTCCAGGAGCGGGATGCTGACCACCAGCGTGGCACCGCCGCCGTCGGTCTTCCCGACCCGCACGGACCCGGAATGCGAGCCGACGATGGCGGCCACGATCGCCAGGCCAAGTCCGCTGCCGCCTGTCTCCCTGGTCCGGGAGGTGTCGGCCCGGTAGAAGCGCTCGAAAATACGGGCCGCCTCCTCATCCGGAACCCCCGGTCCGTGGTCCCGGACCTCGATCACGGACTGCCGTGTTCCGTCCGGTGCGGTCCGGACCCCGACGCCAATTTCGACCGGGGTGCCCTCCGGCGTGTAGCGCAGGGCATTGCCGACCAGGTTGCTGACCACTTGGCGCAATTTGGCTTCGTCGCCCAGCACCGGGGCGGCGGCCGGGGCCGCGCCGTCAATCCCGGTGAGGGTGATGGTGCGGCTGCGGTCGCTCGCCTGGGTGTCCACCACGGCGTCGTTGGCCAGCAGCAGCAGGTCCGCGGGCTTCTGCTGCAACGGCCGCTGTTCGTCGATCCTGGCCAGCAGCAGCAGGTCTTCGACCATGGCTCCCATGCGTTTGGCTTCGCTTTCGATCCGCCCCATCGCCGTGGCCACGTCTTCCGGGGTGGACAACGCCCCGTGCCGGTACAGCTCGGAGAACCCGCGGATGGTCACCAGCGGGGTTCTCAGTTCGTGCGAGGCGTCGGCGGCGAAGCGCCGCATCCGCGCCTCGGACGCCATCCTGGCGGCGAAGGCCGTCTCAATGTGCGCGAGCATGGCATTGAGCGAGCTCCCAAGCCGGCCCACCTCCGTGCCCGGGTTCTCCACCTCCACACGCTGGGACAAGTCTCCCGCGGCGATCGCGGCGGCCGTCTTCTCCACCCGGGCCAGCGGCCGGAAGGACCGCGAAACAGTCCAGGTGGCAATGAAGAACGCCAGCACAAGCGTCAGCAGGCCCACACCCACCACCACCAGGGCAGCGTGTTCCATCACCGAATCCACGGGGTCCAGCGGCAGCCCGATCACGACGACGGCGCCGCGGTTGTTGTTGTCCACCACGCTGACGGCCACGACCCGCCAGCTGCCGCCCTCGGATCCGCGGACCTGGAACGGCATCTGCTGGCGTTCCCGGGCCTCGACCGAGGAAAAGGTGCTGAGCGCGGGGTGGGATTCCTTGTCGCCGCCGAACGGGTAGGGCGGAAGACCGGGGCTGAAGAGCATCAGCGAGTAGTCGGTGGGAACGGGGGAGTTGGTCGCCTGCAACTGACTGA
>NZ_CAKKMM010000805.1:0-2298 GCF_918698205.1 Microbacterium sp. Bi128
AGNGTCAGATATGTATAAGAGACAGGCGTTCTCCGTCCGGTCCCTTACCGCACCCGCGTGCGCCGTCCCTGATGCAGCACCGATCACGCCGGCACTGCCCACAAAACCGCGGACCCCAGCACCGCCCGCGGCAGCACCACCGATGCCGGCAGGCTCCATCGCGGCACCTTCCGCCCCGCCGTCGGCGCTTTCATCCATTCCGCCGCCCACCCATGGTGACGCCGCGGTGAACATCCGGGCCCGCCGGTCCACGCCGAACTTGGGGTCAGGGCCCACGAAGCGCACGATTCCCGCCCGGGCCAGTGCCGCGAGCTGCGCGGAGCGCAGCGCCGGCGGACCGCTCGCCAGGCCTTCCACGAATGATTCGAACCAGCCCCGGAGGCCCGCGACCCAGGATTCGTCCGTGATGCCGCTATCGGCCACAGCGGTCTTGAGCACGGCCCGGCCGTGGTGCAGCGCGCCGATCGCCATCTTCACCGGATCGTCCTCACCAAGGGCCGAGCGCCGGGCGTCGTCGAGCAGGTAGTCGACGACGGCGGCGTCCAGTTCGGCTCTGGAGTCAAACGAGCGCCCGGCCAGGGGCGCCGCGAGGCCGAGCAGGTCCAGGCGGTGGGATGCCCGGACATGGACGGCAATCACCGATTCCGCCGTGTGCTCCCATTTGACGGTCGAGTGAGCGTGCGGCCGCAAAGACTCGTCCAGGGCGCGCAGGAACTCGGCCGGGCCGGTCAGGATGGCATCGGGCTGCGAGCGCGCGAGCGTGGAGTAGTAGGCCCAGACCGCGTCCCGGTGCAGGAGCGGCCAGAGGTCGTAGTCGAAGGAGGGCCGGATTCCGGAGTCGGCGAACTTCGCGATCGCGCCCTCAGTGCAGTAGCGCAGCCGGACCGTTCCGGGGTAGTAGCCGGTGAGTGTCGCCTTCGCCCGGTAGGGGGTGCCGCGGCGTGAGGCGGCGATGATGAGCGGTTCGCGGCCGGACGGCAGATACGTCAGTTCAGCGTTGCCCTCTCCGGCAACGAACCGGCCGCCGCGCCCTTCCGTCAGCTGTCCCATCACGTCAAAGAAGTTCAGACCCATGCCGCGCACCAGGACAGGTTTGCCTCCCGGCACCCGGGACCAGTCGACGTCGGCGGGCGCCGCCGGCGGCACGTACAGGAGACCGAGTTCCTCCGCCGCGGAAAGCAGCTCCCGCTGTTCAGGGTTCAACCGCGCGTCGAGGTGGCCCACGGCCAGCACCACAGAGTCGACGGTAAGTACGGTGCCGTCGTCGAGCACGACGTCGAACCGCACCGCAGCGTCCTTCGCGCCGGCCGGCCCGGAGGCGGCCAGGTCCGGGCCCGGCGCCGCGGCGGCCTCCGCGGCGGCGTGGCGGACGGACGTCGCCCTCGCCGCGTGGAAGTCCACGCTGACGCCGGCCGGCAGCACGGTGAGCAGTTCCTCGAGGGTGGACCGCAGGTAACGGCCGTAAAGGGCCCGGCTGGGGAAGTCCGCCTCGCCGAGCCGTGAGAGCTCGGCACGTTCGTCGTCAGTGAGCGAAGGGTGCGGGTGGGCCTGCTGGAGTTCGCGCCACTGGTCGAATGTGCGCCCGGCCAGGGGCGGCACGAGTTCCGGGTCTTCGGGGACCACGGTGGGATAGAAGGACTGCGTGTTCATCAGGTACAGCCGCGACTGTCCGGGCTGCCAGACGTGCCCCGGGCCCGCCGGATAAGGGTCCACCACGTCGATGTGCAGGGTGCCCGCGGAGCCGGCGGAGGCCCAGTTGGCGAGGAGCCGTTCCAGCACGCTCGTGCCCCGGGGACCGGCGCCTATCACTGCCGTCCGGATGCTTCGAGATATGCCCACGGCATCCAGCGTATCGGCAACCGGCCGCAGGCTTGACCTCGGTGTGACTTGCCACTGCCGCACCGATGTTCTTGGATTGGAAAATGACCACCACAGAAGCTGACCACCCGTCCGCGTCCGGCGAGGCCACCGGCGCCCTCCCTGCTGGAGGGACTTCCCCCGAACCCGTCGACGAAAACATCTGGCTGGAGGACATCTACGGCCAGGAGCAGCTGGCGTGGGTCCGTGAACAGAACGCCCGCACCGAGGAGCTCCTCGAGGACGCCGACTACACCGATCTGGAAGGCCGGATCCTGGAGGTCCTCGACTCCACCGACCGGATCCCCATGGTGGGCAAGCACGGCGAGTGGTACTACAACTTCTGGAAGGACCGGGACAACCCCCGGGGCCTGTGGCGGCGCACCAGCTGGGACAGCTACCGGGCCGGGACCCACGAGTGGGATGTGCTTCTGGATGTCG
>NZ_CAKKMM010000806.1:0-2293 GCF_918698205.1 Microbacterium sp. Bi128
CCGGCTGACCCCACGCAGCCCGTGCCCGGCACCGTCCCGGCGGCGGCGGTCACCCGGGTCGAAGTAAACAAGTACGAACACAGTCCGGACGCCCGACGGGTCTGCGTCGCCCACCACGGGACCAGCTGCGCCGCGTGCGGATTCTCGTTTGAAATCGCCTACGGCGAGATCGGCAAAGACTTCATCCCGGTCCACCACCTGGTCCCGGTGTCACAGCTGGGCAGCGGGTATGAACTGGACCCCATCACAGACCTCGTCCCGCTCTGCGCCAACTGCCATGCCATGGCGCACCACGGGGTACGGACCCCGCGCAGCGTCGCGGAGCTGCGCCGGATCATGGCAGCCGCCGGGTTCCTGACCGGACAGTCCGTGACCCCGGAGCAGCTCCAGGCCCAGCAGGACGCCCGGCGGATCCTGGAACAGCACTAACAGCCCTAACAGCCGCGGCAGCAGCAGCGGCGGCAGCAGCCGGCTCAGGCGGACCACACCTCGCGGAACTTGCCGCTCCGGTCCGGCCGGGGCGGCTCATCGCTAAAGCGGACGTCGACGCCGGCGGCGCCCTGGGCCGCGAAGAACGCACCCAGGCGCTCCCCCACCGCCGTCCGCACGGCCGTCGTCGCGGCATCCGGCCAGAGCTCGAGCCGTACGGTGAGCGAGCGCGGCCCGGTGCGGATCGCCTGGAACCGGCGGACGCCGGCGGTCTCCTCGATCACCGTGCCCAGCGCCAACGGCAGCACGGTGACCACTTTCCCGTCCGACCCTGCACCGTCCACCACTGCCCCGTCCGGCACTGCACCGTCCAACCCTGGACCGTCCAACCTTGTGCCGTCCAACGTTGCCTTGTCGGCGGCAGCGAAGCTCAGCACGCCGCCGCTGCGGCCCTCGACCCGCAGTGTGGGAAACGGGCTGCCGCAGGCGCACGGGCCGGCAGCCAGCTGCACCCGGTCGCCAAGGTTGTACCGGATGAGTGGCTGGACCCGGTTGGCCAGGTTGGTGACCAGCACCGTGTGGGAGAGTTCGCCGGGCGGGACGGGCCGGAAGGCGTCGTCCACCGGTTCCACAATGTTCCAGTCCGCGTTGACGTGCAGCAGCCCTTGCCGGCAGCGGCTGGTCAGGGCGAGCGCCTCCGAGGCAAGGTATCGCTCAGTGACCCGGCAGCCGAGGGCCGCCTCGATCTCGGCCGCTGCGTGGGCTGCCAGGCTCTCTCCGGACGCGACCGCCAGGAGCGGATGAATCCGAAGCCGTCCCGCCTTCTGTTCGGCGGCCAGTTGCACCATTGCGCTCGGATACCCGTAAGGCACTGTCGGCTGGAAGTCGTTGAGGTCCGCCACGAGGTCCGGGAGCGGCCGGAGCACGGAGAATACGCGCACCCGGCGGGCGATGCGGGGGCTGCGCCGCCGCGCGGATTCGGTCAGCACGACGCCGGCAAAGTGGTCCCCGTCCGCGATCAGCGCCGCGGCCCGCAGTCCCCGGTGCAGGAAAGCCCGCGCCTCCTTGGCCGCCATCAGGGTCCGCCGTTCGCGGATCGGGCCCAGGAGACTGGCCACCAGCTGCGAGGTCCGGTCATAGACCAGGACCGCGGGTTCACCGGTGGACCCCGACGTCGTCACCACGAGGTACTGTCCGCGGTAGAGGCCGCCGATCCGCGACGGATCATCGAGCAGGTCGTGCTTCAGCCCGGCGAGCGTGATGTGGGGATCGGTCACCCAGTCATCGAAGTTCTCCATGAGCTCGCGCTTGCCCACCGGAGGCAGCTCCCCTAAATACCTGCCCAGATCCTTGGCCCGGTCCGTGGCTGAGTCCGGGACCACGTCCGGGACCACGTCCGGGACGTCCCGGTACAGCCCGCGGAAGAAGGGCGAGGAGGACCGTGCGCACTCAACCAGCGCGGCGAGCCGGTCGCGCTGCCGGCGGGCGACCTCATCCTGGCTTGCCCGACCGGCCCGCCAGATGTCCCACGCGATCCCGGCCGTCCGTGTCATCCCAAGAGGAGAGCCGCGCATCACCCATCACCCCTTCACGGGCAGGCACTCATGGCCTCCGCCGTTCCCCGCTCACTCAGGCAGGCGCGCTCGTCCGCCCTTCCACGCCCGCACCCTCTCCCACGCTGGCACGGCGGCGGAGGCTCCCAACAGGGGCTTTAGGCACCGGCGGGACTTGGGCGTATGCCCGGACATCGTCGAATTGCTGGACTCCCGGCCGGAAGCACCACAGACTGTGTACAACAGCTGGCTGGGCGGCGTGGGAATTCCTGCCTCCAGGCCGGCCGGGGACTACCAGCAGCATCGTTTGG
>NZ_CAKKMM010000807.1:0-2292 GCF_918698205.1 Microbacterium sp. Bi128
GATGAGTTCCCACACATCGATGTCCAGGTTGTCGCTGATAACGGACAACTCGTTCGCGAAGGCAATGTTGACGTCGCGGTATGCGTTCTCGACGAGCTTGGACATCTCCGCCGTTGCGGCGTCCGTGAGATGGATCTCGCCCTGGCAGAACACTGCGTACAGGGCGGCGGCGGCTTCCGCAGCCTCAGATGTAAGACCGCCCACCACCCGGTCGTTGGTCACCAGCTCGATCATGATCCGGCCCGGAAGCACCCTTTCAGGGCAGTGCGCCACCAAAAGCTTCGGCTTCCCCTCGTGGCCGTCCAGGCTGAGGTCCGGGCGCAGCCCAAGGATCAGCTCGGCGAGCCGGCGCGTGCTGCCGGGAGGCGACGTCGACTCCAGGATCACCAGTTCCCCGCCGCTCAGCTGCGGGGCGATAGCGCGGGCGGCGGCAGCAATGTAGGACATGTCGCCCGACTTGTCCGCATCGAACGGGGTCGGCACGGCCACAATGTAGGCATCCGCGGCGGGCGTTTCGAGCTGGGCCCGGAGCCGCCCCTGGCTCACCGCGCCCGCGACGTGGACGCCCAGGTCAGGTTCCACGAAGGGCACGTCGCCGTTGTTGATGGCGGTCACGGTGCCCGGATTGACGTCGACGCCGATCACCTCGAGACCGTTGGTGGCCAGGATGGCCGCTGTGGGCAGCCCGATGTAACCAAGTCCGACGACGGCGACTGTCCTGATGGGTGCCTCGGTCTCGGCAGCCTTAGATGTCAACATGTTCATTTAACTTTCCATAGAATTTCAAGTCTCCGGACGCGAGCAGCTCTGCGTCCTCCACCTGCCAGGTGTGTCCGTTACCGGTGCGGACCTGGAAGTAGTTGAAGCGGTCCTCCGAGTAAATGATCCTACCGGCGGCATGGGCGGCACGGAGAAATCCTGTGTCCTCGCCGATGCTGACATGAAGGAAGGGGTGGTCGGTGAAACCTTCCCTGTGGGCCATGATGGTTGGTCCCATCACGAAGTCGGTGTACCGGTGTTCCCGGGCCGCGAACCGCAGGATCGCGGCGTTGGTCGTCTCAAGATGCATGTAGTGGGCCTGTTTCCCCACAACATCGGCGCCGGAGTAGGACAGGGCATGGAGCTGGTCACTCAGATAGTGCGGGCCGTAGTGGTCGTCGTCGTCCATCTTGGTGAGGACCTGCCCGCTGGCCGCGGCGACGCACATGTTCAGGCACTTCCCCAGTGACACGTCCCGCGGTGCCTCGAGAAGCACGACGTTGCGGAGCCCGGACTCTTCTGACAGCTCCGCCAGGCGTTCGGCGGAGAGCTGGAAGCCGTGGGTGAGCAGCACCAGCTCCGGCTCCACGCCGCGCTGGCTGGCCAGGGTCCGGAAGACATGTTCCAGGTTTTGAGGCCGGATGGTCGGCAACAGAACGGACACTGACGGCCGCGACGCGCCCGCCGCGAGTGCTGGCACGGCATGCTGCAAGACAGTGGCCGCCCGATGGGAGTACGTGTGATGCGACCAGATGGTGCGTTGGGCCAGGTGGGCCGTGCGGTCGTTCAGCTCCGGGTTGGAAACCAGCGCCCGGGTGAGGTGCTCCGCTTCCTTGCGGGTGGCGGCCACGGGCACGGCCGCGGGGGTGAAAAACTGTCCCATGGCCTGGCTGGGCGCGGTGATCACCGGTGTCCCGGACGCCGAGATTTCAAAGATCCGCCGGGCGCACATGCTGGGCGAGTCCACAACGGAATTGACGTTGAGGAAGACCTTGTAGGCCTTGTAGGCAGACAGCGTCTGCGCGTACGTCAGCGAACCGACCACGTGCGAGTCCAGCGGTGCCGGGAACTGGTACTCGGCGTTGCCGCCGAGCTGGCGGGAGAAGATTTCCAGCCCCGTCTTCATCCGGGTGGACGCGTCCAGCGCCCCGCCGAGCAGGAGGTCCATCTGGGCACGGCGTTCGGGATATTTGTGGGCAAAGTACATCCCGGCAAAGGCAACGTCCCGCTGGTGCCGGCCGTGTCCGGGCCGCACGGGGTTGTGGATGGCCGGCTGGGCCGCGAACGGGAGCACGGCGACGCGGTCATGCCCGAGATCCTCGGTGTACTGGGCTATGCGGCCGGAGTCAGAGGTGAAGACGTGGTCAAACAGCCGGGCAGCGGGCAGGAAGTCGTCATAGTGCGGCGGGTCCTCCTTGTTCCAGAAAACGGTGGGAATCCCCTGGTCCCGGCACCACTGGACCAGCTCGCGGAACTCGCTGCTGGGCCCGCTGGGGCCGGTCAGCTTTCCGCGCCACAGGCCGCCGTTTCCCG
>NZ_CAKKMM010000808.1:0-2292 GCF_918698205.1 Microbacterium sp. Bi128
ACCCGGACCACCTCACGGTTACGACCGGAGCCCGAATCGGCTCGCACTGCCAGCCTCAATGGATGCAGGGATTCACCATGGACGAGGCTGGATTTCTCCTTATAGAGTCGCCGCACAAAATCGGCGGGTTGCGATACGAACCCGCTGCAGGCCTGGGCTCGGCAGGCTTCCTGCAGTTGGGAGATGACCGGGCGGAACTCGCCGGCCCCCGCACTCCGGGGGAAGACACGGATACCGGGAACCTCCCCTGACCGGGCGCGCTCTACGAGATCACTTCTGGCGCCTCCGCATGCTCGGATCCGGGGAAGCCCCATCCCGAAAGGACCAGGTGAATGCGGTTGGCATATAGCGCAACACGACATTTCGGTGGCCACTGGTAACTACCCCAGGCAGTGAATAATGCCGGGACGCCATGAAGCCGGCGGCCCGGCGCCCGGCCGCTTACTCCCGGCCGGGCGCCGAGACGGTCGCCGGTGTGTGCTTGATGACGAGTGTGCTCCGCTGGCTTCCTGCTGCTACCAGGCGGGCATTGCGTTCGTCATTGCCGGTTGCACGCCATTCGGCGATGGCGGCGTCCTTATCGAATTTCAGGTGCCGGGCGGTGAGCCGGCGCAAGCGTTCGCCCTGTTCGAGTTCCACGAACCAGGTTTCATCCAGGAGAGATGCGACCTCGTTCCATGGGGCCTCGTCGAACAGAAGGTAATTGCCTTCGGTGATGATCAGGCGTGTTTCCGGGGGGACGGCGATGGCCCCGGCGATCGCCTCGTTCACTTCGCGGCGGAACACCGGTGCGAAGATCTCCCGCGAGATATCTGTGCGCAGCCGGCGGAGCAACGCGACGAAGCCGGCACCGTCGAAGGTGTCCGGAGCGCCCTTGCGGTGCTCAAGCCCGCGGGCCACGAGCAGCGACTGCGCCAGGTGATATCCGTCCATGGGGACCAGGGCGACCTGCCGGGGATGGTCGGTGAGCAGGCGCTCCAGCAGCCATTCGGAGATGGTGGATTTTCCGGCCCCGGGCGCCCCGGCAATTCCGAGCAGGCACCGGCTTCGCCGCTGGAGCAGCGCTTCAGCCCTGGCGAGGAGCTGCTGCTGGCCTGATTCGTCCCAGCGCAGGTATGGAGGGGTGTTCATCGCTTCTCCTCTCCGGCTCTCGCCTGGACCAGGGCAGGAGGTCACCGGTGTTCTACGGCATCACGTTACATCGGCGTGGACAATGTCCACACAACCTTTGCCGCACAAATGCCCGCTCACCTCTCTCCGGCCAAGAAAAGGAACGAATCGAGGACCAGAAAATCTCCCAGAAACTTCCCGCAGGTCATGTCATCACCACAACTCCGGGAGATGAACGGGTACAAGGCCAACCACGTCCGGCACAAACAGCAAGGAAGGAGGCCCGAGTGATCCCAAGTCGCATCAAGTCATGCAGTTCCAAGCGCTACCGGCCATGAACGCGTAAGCAGCAACAGCGCTGTCCAAGCCAAGACAAGGAGCCGCCAGACCAACCGCCACCAACAAAAATGGGCCCCCGCAGGGGCCCATAAAAAGATATTTGTACACATTCAGAGGCCCACAAGCCCCTGGACAGGGAAATACTGTGCCCGAGGTGGGACTCGAACCGGGTTCCAGCCCCTGAATTTCCGCCACTCCCCCGAAATCCTCCGTGATCCGGCCCGGTCCGGCCGATATACGACCCGATCCGAAGCCGCGGGTGTGCACATTGTGCACACCTTCTCTTTTCCCGGTTCGGCACCAGCCGGGCTGCTTAGACGGCGGTGATTATGGCAGTTTGAGTGGGGATCGGTTTTGCAGTCTGAGTTGGGCCCACTTCGCGGCTCGCCGGTTGATGAATCGCAGTTTCAGTTGCGCCCACCCAAAGTTGATTCCATCAGAGCTTTTCCCAACGGTGGAAGGCAGTGCTGGAGTCGAGAGTGGAGCTATTCGCGAGGATCCGCCGGGATGCCAGGGGTAAGGGCTTATCCATCCGCTGCCTTGCCCGGCAGTACCGGGTCTCCCGAAGAACCGTTCGGCAGGCACTGGCCTCCGCTAAACCACCTGAGCGAAGAACTCCTGCCCGGGAGGCCCCGAAGCTGGGCGGCAATCCCGCGCCGGAAGACACGCCCCACTGCGGCTGGACGATCCGCGGATCAGCTATTAAAATCTTTCGGTATCGAATGCAGGCAGACGGACACGAAGTCCGGGAAGGGGGCGCACATCACCGCTGACAAACACCACCAACCCACTGTTTCACCCGCGAAAGCCCCTCAGTCGAGGGGCTTTCCTATTTGCCGGGAG
>NZ_CAKKMM010000809.1:0-2291 GCF_918698205.1 Microbacterium sp. Bi128
GATGATGCTCCGCGTCCAGGGCGAACGGATGAATGCCTCCTTCTTCCCCACCACCCGCGAATACTCGCGGCGCTGGGGCTTCGACGACAACCGGCTCCGTGCCCTCGACAGCCTGGGGCTCAAGGACACCATCATCATGCACCCCGGTCCCATGAACCGCGGGCTGGAAATCTCCGCGGCCGCGGCCGACTCACCCCGCTCCACCGTGCTGGCGCAGGTGCGCAACGGCGTCTCTGTCCGGATGGCGGCACTGTACCTGCTCCTGTCCGGGGAGAACCGCGAGCCGGCCGCCGCACCAGTTTCTGCCATAGCTTCTGCCTCTGCGGCCGCGTCCGCGGCGCACGCCGCCATTCCGAACCTCACTTATTCCCACCAGGAGAGCCACTGATGGCCGATCAGCACCAGAACGCAGACAACAGCGGCGCCTACCTCATCCGGGGGGCCTCGATCCTGGGCGGAGCAGCCGAGGACCTGCTGATCCGGGACGGCGTGATCGCCGCCCGCGGCCGTCAGCTGGACGCCGAAGGCGCCGGGGTGCGGGACGCAACAGTAATCGACGCCGCGGGCCTCGTCGCGCTCCCGGGCATGGTGGACATCCACACCCACCTGCGCGAACCCGGCCGCGAAGACGCCGAAACCGTCGAAACCGGCACCCGCGCCGCCGCCCTGGGCGGCTACACGGCCGTGCACGCCATGGCCAACAGCACCCCGGTGGCGGACACCGCCGGCGTCGTGGAGCAAGTCCTCACCCTTGGCCGGACCGCCGGCTGGGTGGACGTCCGTCCGGTGGGAGCAGTCACCGTGGGCCTCGCGGGGGAGCAGCTCGCCGAGCTCGGCGCCATGGCCGACTCCCGCGCCCACGTCCGCGTGTTCTCCGACGACGGCATCTGCGTCCACGATCCGGTGCTGATGCGCCGCGCGCTCGAATACGTCAAGGCATTCGACGGCGTCGTGGCCCAGCACGCGCAGGAACCCCGACTCACCGCCGGCGCCCAGATGAACGAGGGCGAGGTCTCCGCCGTCCTCGGCCTGGCCGGCTGGCCGGCCGTCGCCGAAGAGAGCATCATCGCCCGGGACGTGCTGCTGGCCCAGCACGTCGGGTCCCGCCTGCACGTCTGCCACGTCTCCACGGCCGGGTCCGTGGAGATCATCCGCTGGGCCAAGTCCCGCGGCGTCAACGTCACGGCCGAGGTCACCCCGCACCACCTCTGGCTCACGGATGAGCTCGCCCGCAGCTACGACCCCGTCTACAAGGTCAACCCGCCGCTGCGCACGGACGCCGATGTCCAGGCCCTCCGGGCCGCCCTGGCCGATGGCACGATCGACGTCGTCGGCACCGACCACGCCCCGCACCCGAGCGAACACAAGGAATGCGAGTGGGCGCAGGCGGCCATGGGCATGACCGGGCTGGAAACCGCGCTCTCCGTGGTCCAGCACACCATGATCGAAACAGGCCTGATGGGCTGGGAGGATTTTGCCCGCGTGACCTCCACGGCGCCGGCCGCCATCGGCCGGGTCCAGGACCAGGGCCGCCCGCTCGAGGCCGGGGAGCCTGCCAACGTCATACTCGTGGACCCGGCTGCGCGCTGGACCGTGGACCCTTCTAAGATGGCAACCATGGGCCGTAACTCTCCGTTTGCCGGCCGGGAACTGCCGGGGAAGGTAGTGGCGACGTTCTTCAAGGGCCACCCGACCGTTCTCGACGGAAAACTCAACACCCCGTACCGGTGGCCGGCCGAAGCGCTCGACGCAGGACCGGCGGGCCGCCGCCCGTGAGTGTCAAGGACCTCTCCCTGCTCTTCACGCTCGTCCTGATTGGCGTCGCGCTTGCCCTCCTCGCCGTCGGCTGGCGTAACCGCCTGCGCCGCCAGTCCGACGTCGAGCCCCTCCCCGAGGTTCCCGCCGAACTCGGCGCCCCGCTGGCCGCCGCCGACGGCCAGTACGTCGCCTCCACCACCGCCGGCGACTGGCTGGACCGGATCGCCGTGCACAATCTGGGCATCCGCACCAACGCCAAGCTCTCCGTGCACCCCGAAGGCGTGCTGTTCGAGCGCGCGGGCGCCGGCCCGGTGTTCATCCCGGCCGGATGCCTGACCGGTGTGCGGCAGGAAAGCGGCATGGCCGGAAAGTTCGTGGAAAAGGACGGCCTGCTGGTGCTCAGCTGGATGCTCGGTTCCCACGAACTCGACACCGGTTACCGGACGCGCCGTGCCGAGGACAAAGCCGTGCTCCTCACCACCCTCCAAGATTTGATCTCCGCAGCCCCTCAGGCAGAAGCCGATAGTGGAAAG
>NZ_CAKKMM010000810.1:0-2291 GCF_918698205.1 Microbacterium sp. Bi128
TCGGTGCCCAGTTCCGGGTCGAGGCCGATCCGGGACAGCACCAGGATGCCGTCGTGGTCCTCCCCGATGCCGAGTTCGCGGACGGAGGCGAGCATGCCGGCAGAGAGGTGCCCGTAGGTCTTGCGCGCGGAGATCCGGAAGTCGCCCGGCAGCACGGCGCCCGGAAGGGTGACCACCACCTTGTCGCCTTCCACGAAGTTGTGGGCGCCGCAGATGATGCCCTGCACGCCGGAGGGATCGATGCCGGCGCCGGTCAGGGTCTGCTCACTGCCCTCGGGGACAACCCGGACCTGGCACCAGTTGATGGTCTTGCCGTTGGACTGGGCTTCCTTGACGATGCTGAGCACCTGGCCCACCACGATCGGACCCTGGACGGAGTCCGTGGGCCGGTGGACTGCTTCTTCTTCGAGCCCGACCTTGACGAGCTCCGCCATGACGTCTTCGGCCGTCGCTTCGGCCGGTACCTGCGCGAATTCGCGCAGCCAGGAAAGTGGGATACGCACTGTTAGATCTCCATCCCGAAGTGCTCGCTGAAACGTACGTCGCCTTCAATCATGTCGCGCATGTCGCCGACCTCGTTGCGGAACATGAGGGTGCGTTCGATGCCCATGCCAAAGGCAAAGCCTGAATAGATGTCCGGGTCGATCCCGGCCGCGCGCAGGACATTGGCGTTGACCATGCCGCAGCCGCCCCACTCGATCCAGCTGGGGCCGCCCTTGGCGCCCGGGTGCCAGATGTCCAGCTCCGCGGAGGGCTCGGTGAACGGGAAGTAGTTGGGCCGCAGCCGGATCTGGGCTTCCGCGCCGAACATCTGGCGTGCGAAGTGCTCCAGGGTGCCGCGGAGGTCTGCCATGCTCAGGTTCTTGTCGATGGCCAGGCCCTCGAACTGGTGGAACACGGGGGTGTGCGTCGCGTCGAGCTCGTCCGTGCGGAACACCTTGCCCGGGCACAGCACATAGATGGGCAGTTCCCGTTCCAGCATGGAGCGGACCTGCACCGGCGAGGTGTGCGTGCGCATGAGCAGGTGGGCCTCGGGCGGCTCGACGAAGAACGTGTCCTGCATGTCGCGGGCGGGGTGGTCCGGCTTGAAGTTCAGGGCATCGAAGTTAAACCATTCGGACTCGACCTCGGGCCCTTCGGCGATTTCCCAACCCATGCCGACAAAGATGTCGGCCACGCGGTCCTGCAGCGTGGACAGCGGGTGCCGTGCACCGGCCGTGCGCCGGCGCGGCGCTGCCGTGACATCCACGGTCTCTTCGACGAGGATCCGCGCGTCGTTCTCGGCCTCGAGCGCGACCGTGCGGTCCGCGAGCGCCTTGTTGACCCGTCCCCTCGAGGCGCCCATGAGCTTGCCGGCGGCGGCCTTCTGGTCCTTGGGCAGCGCGCCGATCTCACGGTTGGCGAGGCTCAGGGCGGACTTCTCGCCCGTGTGGGCGAGGCGCACGGCCTTGAGTTCATCGAGGGTCGCGGCGGCGGCGATGGCGGCAACGGCCTGGTCTACGGCGGCGGTAATGGCGGCTTCATCCAGAGGATTCGGGACGGCTGCGTCCGGCAAAGTTTCAGTCATCTACTGTTCTTAGCTACGAGTCGGATCATGCCAACAGCGTGCGCCGGGAACAGGGCGCGGCGCAGGTTCTCGGCAAGGCTTGTGGTCACTGTCCCCAGTCCAGGGCCTAATGACGCCCGGACAACGGATTCGCCAGATCGCCAACCTGCTCAACGGCTCCACCCTGCTGGGCCTGCTGCTGGCAGCCTGTGCGCGGACAACCGTCAGCTCCGGTCCGCGCGGATTGCTGATCGCTGGCCGCTACCGCTGGCGGTTGCCGTTTGCTGCGGCCTTCACGGTGGGCAACGTGATCCTCTTCCGGGCCGGACCGGAATCCGCCCGCGCCAATCCAGTGCTGCTGGGCCACGAGGAGCGCCACAGCACCCAATACGCCTGGTGCCTCGGGCTGCCCTTCCTTCCGCTGTACTTCATGGCCGCCGGCTGGTCCCTCTGGCGCACGGGCAACCCGGGCAGCGCCAACATCTTCGAGCGGCACGCCGGCCTGGAAGCGGGCGGCTACCCCCGGCCCGGCCTGCCCGGAACCAGACCACGCACGCACCGCAGAATGGGCACCGCCCCCGAACGTTACGAGGCCTGACATGACAGACAACCCCCGAAGCATCTCCGTTGCAGGAACCGGCAGCGCCGAGGCGGTGCCGGACCTGCTGACCGTGTCGATCGGCGTTGAATGCCGCCGCGAGACCGTGGCAGAGGCCTACAGCGAGGCCGGAACACGATCCGCCGC
>NZ_CAKKMM010000811.1:0-2288 GCF_918698205.1 Microbacterium sp. Bi128
CACCGGATCCCGCGGGCACCGGCCCACGGTGGCATCTCCGTTGCACAAGGAGGTCTACGACCTCGGCACCGGAGAATGCCTCGGCAGCCCGGAACTCCGCCTCGCCACCTTCGGTACCCGGATTGTGGGCGGGTACATTGAGGTGCGGCTCTAGAGGCCCAGTGCCTCGCGGACGTCCGCAAGGACGCCGTCCAGGGCCGTGCGGGCCTCGTCCCGGGCTGCCGGAAGCTCGGCGGCCGAGCCGACACTGCGGATGACTTCCAGGTAGCACTTGAGCTTCGGTTCCGTGCCGCTGGGACGGATGATCACGCGGCTGAGGTCCCGGGTCAGGTACAGCAGGCCCTCGGTGGGCGGGAGGAGTTCGCTGCCCTCGGCAAGGTCCGTGACGGCCTCGACGCCGGAGCCGCCAAACGATTCCGGCGGGCTCACGCGCAGCCGGTTCATCATCGCGTCCAGCAGGCCGAGGTCCGCCACCCGGATGCTGAGCTGGTCGCTCGCGTGCAGCACGTGCACTAGGTAGAGCTCGTCCAGAGTGTCAAAGATCGTCTTGCCCTCAGCCTTTGCGGCCGCCGCGAGTTCGGCAATGAGGACCGCAGCCGAAATGCCGTCCTTGTCGCGCACCAGCGACGGAGCAACGCAATAGCCCAGCGCCTCCTCGTAGCCGTAGACCAGCCCCGGCACCCGGGCAATCCACTTGAAACCGGTCAGGGTTTCCTCGTGCGCGTAGCCTGCCGCGGCCGCGATCCGCGCCAGCAGCCGGGAGGACACGATCGAGTTGGCGAACACGCCGGCCGGTGCTTCGCCACTGGCGGCCTGCCGCGCCACGACGTGGGCACCGAGCAATGCGCCTACCTCGTCGCCGCGCAGCATGCGCCACGCGCCGGTATCAGGATCCTTCGCCGCCACCGCTGCCCGGTCGGCGTCGGGATCGTTGGCGATCACGATGTCGGCGTCCTCGCGCGTCGCCGCCTCGAGGGCGAGATCCAGCGCCCCGGGCTCCTCCGGGTTCGGGAAGTTCACCGTGGGGAAGTCCGGATCCGGCTGCGCCTGTTCGGTGACGAGCGTGACGTCGTCGAATCCGGCGGCGTTCAGCACCGCCACGGCCGTTTCCCCGCCCACCCCGTGCATGGGGGTCAGGACGATCTTCAGCCCGCGGGCCGGGAAGTGCTCAGGAACCGCCAGGGCCGCGACGGCGCGCTGGTAGTCGGCCGCGATCGAGGGCTCCAGCACAGTCCACCCGTCCGCGGCCAGGACGATCGAGTCCAGGGCACCGACGGCGTCGATCTTCGCCGCTATCAGGGCATCGTAGGGTGCCACGATCTGTGCGCCGCGGCCGCTTTCCTCCACCGCGTGACGGCCGAGGTACACCTTGTAGCCGTTGTCCTGCGGCGGGTTGTGGCTGGCGGTGACCATGACGCCGCCGTCGCAGTCCAGCGCCCGCACGGCGTAGGCGAGCAGCGGGGTGGGCAGCGCTGCCGGCATCAGGAAGGTCTCAACCCCCGCCGCGGTGAGGATCGCCGCTGTTTCCTCGGCGAAAATGTCGGAGTTGTAACGGGCGTCATAGCCGACGACGGCGCGCGGCCGGGTGCCGGGGGAGGCCTGCCCGACCGCGTTGGTGAGGAAGGCGGTGAAGCCGGCGGCGGCGCGGCGGACCACCACGCGGTTCATCCGGTTCGGACCCGGGCCGAGGGCTGCCCGCAGTCCAGCGGTGCCGAACTGCAGGGTGCCGCTGAAGCTGTCGGCCAGTTCCTGGCGGGCCGCGGCGACGCCCCCGTCGGCGCGGCGGACGAGTTCGGAGAGTGCGGCGGCGGTGGCGGGGTCCGGGTCCTGGCTTGCCCAATCGCGGGCATCGCTCAGTAGGCGGGCGAGTTCGGCATCAGAAGACGTCATGGAACCAAACTATCGCCAATCGTGGGCGATTCCTGCCCAGACAATCGGGAGTTCGGGTTTCAGTTCCATCTCGAGGCTTTTCGCGGGACCTTGACACCCAAATTTCCGGACACGTAACGTCTGGAATATGAAGATGGGCCGTGGTGTCGAATGGGCCGTGCACAGTTGCGTCAACATGGCATGGACACCGCCCGGTGAACCGGTGAACAGTGCCCGGCTGGCAGAGTTCTACAAACTCCCGGCGGCCTATCTCAACAAGCAGTTTCAGTCGCTGGTCCGCGCCGGCGTCCTGGACTCAGTGTCGGGTCCCCGCGGCGGCTTTCTCCTGGCGCGCCGGCCCGAAAATATCACCGTGCTGGACATCGTGCTGGCGCTGGAGGGCCAGGACCCGGCGTTCC
>NZ_CAKKMM010000812.1:0-2287 GCF_918698205.1 Microbacterium sp. Bi128
CTCTGGGACCGCGACAACGTCCAAGGCAGGCTCGATTTCAACGGCATCGTCGAAGAGGCCAAAGCTGTCATTCCGCAGGTGAAGGCCGCCGGCGCGGACATCGTCATTGTCACGAGCCATTCCGGGGCGACTCCGGGGTCTTCCTACGGCGACGCCCTGCCGTTCCCGGAGAACGCCTCCACCCAGCTGGCGGAGGAAGTGCCCGGCATTGACGCCATCCTGGTCGGGCACGCACACCTGGAGATCCCCGAGCGTTTCGTCACCAACAAGGCCACCGGCAAGCAGGTGCTCCTGACCGAGCCGCTCAAGTGGGGCATGCGGGTATCTGTCATGGACCTCGAGCTCGCCAAGGTGCAGGGGCGGTGGGCCGTTACGTCGGCGCATTCGCACTTGCTGGACGCCAAGACTGTGAACCCGGATCCCGCCGTCGTCCGGGCCGTGCAGGCCGGGCATGAGGCCACGGTGAACTACGTCAATGAGGTCATCGGAACCTCCACGGCACCGCTCAGCACGGCCACCGCCTGCTGGGAGGACTCCGCAGCGATCGACGCCATCAACTACGTCCAGGCGAGCACCGTCAAGGCTGAGCTGGCCAACGGTCCCGCGGCCGGGCTGCCCGTGCTGTCCATTGCCGCGGCCTTCTCCCGCGCCGTTGATGTCAAGGCCGGGGCGCTCACCATCCGCGACGTCGCAGGGCTGTACATCTTCGACAACACGCTGCTCTCCGTCAAGGTCACTGGCGCGCAGGTCAAGGCATACCTGGAGTGGTCCGCCCAGTACTTCAAACCGGTGACCGCTACCACAGCCAGGGCCCAGGACGTCACCAATGCCGTGACCGCCACGGCACCGAACGGCACGCCGGACTACAACTACGACGTTGTCTACGGCCTGGACGCGCCGCTGAACTACGAGATCGACCTCGCCCGGCCGGCAGGGGACCGGATCGTCAAGCTGACCTACGGTGGCGAGCCGCTGCGGCTCGAGCAGGAATTCGCGCTGGCCATCAACAACTACCGGCACCCCTCACGGTTACGGCCTGACGCCCTGTCAAACAGCAACGCGGGGTCACTTTGCGCCCATCCCGGCGGTCGGGATGGGCTCCAAGTGACCCCGCGTTGTTGTTAACCCGGGCGCGCTAGTTGGGTTCAGTGATGTCGGCGACGACGGCGCCCAGCGCCGCCGTCAGGGCATCCGCGTCCACGAACGCGCTGTAGCCATGTTCCCCTGCGCCCATGGAGATCCGCCGGCCCGTGATGGTCTGGTCGGCGTAGACGGGCCAGGGGCGGATGCTGCCGAGCGGCGTGATGGTCCCGCGCTCGTACCCGGTGGCCTCGAAAGCCGTATCCGCCGCCGGCAGCGAGAGCTTGTTGACGCCCAGCAGCGCCCGCAACTTGGGCCAGGAAATCTGCCGGTCTCCGGGGACCAGTGCGAACAGGAAACTGCCGTCCTTGTGCTTGACCACGAGCGACTTCACGATATCCGCGGGCCGGATCCCGAGGATACCGGCCGCCTCCTCAAGGCTGCGGGCGGCGAGGCGTTCGACGATCTCCACGTCCAGCCCCCGCGCCGCGGCGTCGGCGAGGAACCGTTCGCGGCCGCTGGTTGTTTTCTGCTCTGGCATCGCGTCAAACCTTCCTGACTCCTGGCGGCGGTTCCCGGTCCGCCCGGCCGCCCCTGTGGTCCGGGCCCGCCCGGCCCGCCGGTTACCGGTCTTAGTCGCGGTACAGCAGCAGCGCTTCGCCCTGGCCGCCGCCGCCGCACAGGGACACGGCCGCCTTGCCGGTACCCCGGCGCTTGAGCTCGTGGGCCGCGTGCAGGGCCAGCCGGGCCCCGGAGGCCCCGATCGGGTGGCCCAGGGCGATGGCACCGCCATGGATGTTGCACTGCTCCAGCGGATAGTTGAGGTCCTTCAGGGACTGCACCGCGACGGAACCGAAAGCCTCGTTGATTTCGATGAAGTCGAGGTCCGCGGCGGACCAGCCGGCCTTGTCCAGGGCGTTCTTGATGGCGTTCGACGGCTGGGAATGCAACGAGTTGTCCGGACCGGCGACCTGGCCCGGCTTGCCGACCACCGCGAGATACTCGAGGCCGTTGTCCTCGGCGAACTTCCGGCTGCTCAGCACCAGGGCGGCAGCGCCGTCGGACAGGGGAGAGGAGTTGCCGGCGGTGATGGTTCCGTCCGTGACGAACGCCGCGCGCAGGCCGGCCAGCGACTCGACGGTCGTGTCGGGCCGGATGCCCTCGTCGGAGGTGACGGCGATCGGATCGCCCTTGCGCTGCTTGACGC
>NZ_CAKKMM010000813.1:0-2285 GCF_918698205.1 Microbacterium sp. Bi128
CCTGGTCTCCAGCTGCCGGGTGTCCTTGAAGATCGTGGAGTACTGCTCGCCGGCGGTGATGGACTTCACCGAACCCTTTTCGGCGTCCTGGCCGGTGACGATCGGCAGGCTTCCCTTGGCGTAGCCGCCGGTGCTCGTCAGGGCCGAGATGATGCCGATGGAGAGGCCGTCATACGGGGAGAGGACGCCATTGAGCTTGGTGCCGGAACTGTAGGCGGCCGTGAGGATGTCCTCCATGCGCTTCTGGGCCACGGGGGCCTGCCAGCGCAGGATGGCAGCCTGCTCAAACTTGGTCTGGCCGCTGGGCACCTTCAGGGTTCCGGCGTCCAGGTACGGCTTGAGGGTGTCCATGGCGCCGGTCCAGAAGAAGTTGGCGTTGTTGTCATCCGGGCTGCCGGCGAAGAGCTCCACATTGAACGGCCCCTTGCCTTCGACCTTTTTGCCGCTGGCGTCAACAAGGCCCAGGCCGGTCAGCAACGAAGTGGCCTGCTGGACGCCCACCGTGTAGTTGTCGAAGGTGGTGTAGAAGTCGACGTTCGGCGTGCCGTTGATGAGCCGGTCGTACGCGATGACCTTGACGTTCTGCTCCTTCGCCTTGGCGAGGACATCGGTCAGCGTGGTGCCGTCGATGGCTGCGACGATGAGGGCTTTGGCACCCTTGGTGAGCATGTTCTCGATCTGGGACACCTGGGTGGGGATGTCATCATTGGCGTACTGCAGGTCGGCTTTGTAGCCGAGCTTCGTCAAGGATTCCGAGACGTTCTTGCCGTCGGCGATCCACCGCTCCGAGGTCTGCGTCGGCATCGAGATCCCGACGAGGGAACCGGCGGCGTCGGCGCTGGCGGCCGGGGCGGCCGTGCCGGGCCGGCTGCCGCAGCCTGTGGCCCCTACGGTCACAGCGAGGACAACCGCGACGGCGCCCAGGAGTTTCCTGATCTTCACAATTTTCTCCTTCCGCGGACCCATAGTCCGCGAAGTTGCTCCTGATCGCAGTCCTGCACGTCATCGTGCCCCTGCGGGGCGGTAACAGCGGGAGGATTGCGGAGGTCTGAATGGAACGGGGATTCAGCCGTCAAGGGATCTGCGGCTGATTGTTATCGCTAACAATATGGTCAAAGATAGCTTCTTGAAACATGTGAGTCAACGCACATTCGGCGCCAGTCTCCTTCTTACCGCCGCCGGACCCTCATGCGGCGAAGGTGCGCCAGGCCGCGCGGTGCGAGTCTCCGGGTTCGAGCCGCACGAGGTCCGTGCCGGTGTTGAAGGCATCCGGCGGGCACGTCATGGGTTCCACGGCGAGTCCGAGCCGGCCGGGCAGCGGCGGTTCCGCATCCCCGGTGTAGAGCTGCAGCCAGGCGCAGCTGCGGTCCCAGGCCATGCCGACGCCGGTCCCGCCCGGGTCCCGGACCACGACGTGTGCCTGTCCGTCGCCGTCGAACACCATGTCGGTGAAGGCATGGTCGATCTTGGTAGATCCGATGACGCGGGCCGCACGGAAGTCATATCCGTGTCCTTCAACGGACCGGGTGGCGACCGGGAGCAGCCGGTCCGGCGTGACCTCAAGGAACGTCCGCGCCGGCACCTCCAGGCTCCATTGGTCCAGCGGCGCCGGCCCGGCCAGCAGATACGGGTGGGGACAGACCCCGTAGGGCGCGGACCGCTGCCCCACATTGGCTGCCGTGACGGCAGTGTGCAGGCCCCCGCTGGCCAGCCGGTAGCTGGCGGTGATCGACAACGCGAAGGGGTAGCCCGGCGTCGGCCCGATGGTGCAGGAGAGCTCCACGGCGGAATCCGTCCGGGACTCCAGCCTCCACTCCAGCTCCGGGGTGAAGCCGTGCAGGGCGCATTGCCGGTCGGGTTCGTTGACCGGGAGCTCGTAGTCCGCACCGCCAAAGGTGTACATCCCGTCGGGAATCCGGTTCGGCCAGGGTGCCACGATGACGCCGCGGAAGTCCGGGTTGGGCCCGCCTGCCGGAAACGGGACGATCAGGTCCCGCCCGCGGAACTGCAGCGTCCGCACCGCGGCACCGCGGGCGGCGACGACGGCGGTGTACTCCCCGTGCCGGAGCCCGTATTCGTCCCCTGTCACAGACCGCCGGCCAGCTTGTAGTAGGCGGCGTTCCAGGCGAGTTCCTTCTTGAAGCCCCTAATGGTGGTGCCATCGTCAATGGTCAACAGCTCGGTTTGGGCGATCTCGGCGAAGTCCTCGAAGACGTCCATGCCGACGGCGGTGGAAAGCACAGTGTGGTGGGCGGCTCCGGCGGTCAGCCAGGCAGCAGCGGAGG
>NZ_CAKKMM010000814.1:0-2283 GCF_918698205.1 Microbacterium sp. Bi128
CCCCCGGGGAGTGCCTGGGATGAGTCCGAATTCCCGGGCGGTGTCGAGGGTGTCGCAGATGTGGAGGTAATGGGCGAACGACTCCGCAAAGTCCTCGTAGGGGTGCATGGTTGCGTACTTTGAGATGAACCGTTCATTCCAGTCCGCCGGGGCGCCTTCGCTGTAGTGGCGGTCTATCTCTGCCTGGTAGTCCTTGGTGTCGTCGCCAAAGAGATTACGCGCCTCGCGCGTTCGTCCGTCATCGCTGAATACCAGCACCGTCTCAAAATAATGCCCCACTTCATGCCGGAAATGCCCGAGCATCGTCCGGTATGGTTCATCGAGTTGGGTACGCATTCGTTCCCGATAGGCATCGTCGCTTTCGGCCAGATTGATGGTGATCACACCGTCAGCATGACCGATCACCACATTTTCCTTGACACTGGACAACAGGTCGAAAGCAAGTCCCCCGTCGGGGTCTTCTGTGCGCGTGATGATCGGCAGGCCCAGCCCATCGAGCTCAGCAATGAGATGACGCTTGGCCCGCTCAGCCGCAATGAACTGCGATAGGCCTTTGGCGTCGCTGTCGTTCGGGCGAGTCCGCGTGAGCTCACAGCTGAAGCACTGACTGCCGCCCTCCGGGGCAAGCCAAGTGCAACCGGAAAGCAAAAAATTAGCGCACCGGTGCCAAGTGGCTCCCGACTCATCGGTGTACTGTCCCTGACTGCCTGTTGCGACTATGGCGCGGGCGTTCCGCAGGTATGCCAAGTTAGTTCCGCAGTGCAGGCAGACCGAATTTTCAAAGTACACGCTCGAACCGCAGACACCGCAGGATTGTTTTTTCACTTCATGATCTTAGCCGCGGCCACCGGGCTTCACCCGGTGCCCGGCGCCCGGGTCTCAGCCGCTGAAATCACCGGCGTTCCGGCGGAACGTGCCCAGGATCCGGATCAGCTGGTCCACGTCCTGGTCCGCGAAGCCGGACTGGCCAAAGACCTCGGAGTTCAGCACCGCCGTCGCCCGTTTGGCCAGGGTGCGGCCTTCCGGGGTGAGTTCGATCAGGGTGGTGCGGCCGTCCGTGGGGTGCGGCGAGCGGATCACCAGCCCGGCCTCCTGGAGCCGGTCCACGGCATTGGTGACTGAGGTGGGGTGGACCTGCAGCAGCGCGCTCGCCTTGTTCATGGGCAGCGCCCCGCTGCGGGCGAAGCTGAGCAACGCGAGCAGCTCGTACCGGGCAAAGGTGAGCCCGAACGGCTTGAGCACCGTCTCGATCCGGCCGAGCAGGATCTGCTGGGTCCGCATGATGGCGGTGATGGCGGCCATCGGGGCGGCGACGTCGGACCAGCCGTGGCGCTCCCAGTTCAGCCGGGCGTCGGCAATCGGATCTCGCGGCAGCGGTGTTCCCATGTTCAGCCCTGACCCTTGAGCCCGGGGAAATCGGAGTCGGAGTACTCGACGCCGAGGCCTTCCGGGACGGGCCCGCCGCCGTGGCGCACTTCCTCGCTGTGCCGCAGCTCCACGCGCCGGATCTTGCCGGAGATCGTCTTGGGGAGCTCGGCAAACTCCAGCCGGCGGATCCTTTTGAACGGCGCCAGGTGCTCCCGGCAGTACCGCAGGATGTCTTCGGCCAGCTCGGGGCCCGGCTGGTGGCCGGCCGCCAGGACCACAAACGCCTTCGGCACTGACAGCTTGAGCGGGTCAGGGGAGGGGACGACGGCGGCCTCCGCCACTGCCGGGTGCTCAATCAGCACGCTCTCCAGTTCGAACGGGGACAGCCGGTAGTCGGAGGACTTGAAGACGTCGTCGCCGCGGCCCACATACGTGATGATGCCGCGCTCGTCCCGGCTCGCCATGTCCCCCGTGTGGTAGTAGCCGTCACGGAAAGCCTCCGCCGTCTTGTCCGGGTCGCCGTAGTACGCCTTCATGAGCCCCACGGGGCGGGGGTCGAGGCGCAGGCAGAGCTCGCCGTCGTCAGCCTCCTCACCAGTAGCGGGGTCCACAAGCACGACGTCGTAGCCAGGCAGCGGCTTGCCCATGGCGCCGATCTTGATCGGCTGGCCCGGGGTGTTCGCGATCTGCACGGTCGATTCGGTCTGGCCGAAGCCGTCCCGGATGGTTTGCCCCCATGCGCGGTGGACCTGGTCGATCACTTCGGCATTGAGCGGTTCGCCGGCGGATACCACCTTGGTGGGCGGATTCTTGAGCAGTGTGAGATCGGCCTGGATCAGCATCCGCCAGACCGTGGGCGGGGCGCAGAAGCTGGTCACGGATTCGCGGTCCATCTGCTCCATGAGCGCCCTGGCG
>NZ_CAKKMM010000815.1:0-2268 GCF_918698205.1 Microbacterium sp. Bi128
ATCACAGGCAAGGACCTTCTGGGCCTGAAGCTCGCGTGGGCGCCGACGCTCTCGGCGGATGTCCAAGCTGTGCTGGTGACCGACAAGGTGCGGTTCCAGGGGCAGGAAGTCGCGTTTGTCGTGGCCGAGGACCGTTACGCCGCACGGGACGCCCTGGAGCTGATCGACGTCGAATACGAAGTCCTTCCCCCGCTGGTGGACGCCCGCAAGGCGCTGGACCCGGACGCCCCGGTGATCCGCGATGAGATCGAGGGCCGGACGGACAACCGGATCTTCGACTGGGAGATGGGCGACAAGGCCGAAACGGATGCGGTGTTCGCCTCCGCGGATGTTGTGGTCAGCCAGGAGATCGTCTACCCGCGGGTCCATCCCGCACCGATGGAGACGTGCGGCGCCGTCGCCGATTTCGACGCCGTCAACGGCAAGCTGACGCTCTACGAGACCACCCAGGCACCGCACGCGCACCGGACCCTGTTCGCGATCGTCGCCGGCATCCCCGAGCACAAGATCCGGATCGTCTCCCCCGATATCGGCGGCGGTTTCGGCAACAAGGTCGGGATCTATCCCGGCTACATCCTCGCCGTCGTCGGTTCGATCGTCTCCGGCCGCCCGGTCAAATGGGTGGAGGACCGCTCCGAAAACCTGATGTCAACCTCGTTCGCCCGGGACTACATCATGCAGGGCGAAATCGCGGCGACCAAAGACGGCAAGATCCTCGCCCTGCGCACCCACGTGCTGGCCGACCACGGCGCGTTCAACGCCACGGCCCAGCCCACCAAGAACCCGGCCGGATTCTTCTCCATCTTCACCGGCAGCTACGACCTCGCGGCCGCCCACTGCTCCGTCACCGGTGTCTATACCAACAAGGCGCCCGGCGGGGTCGCGTACGCGTGCTCGTTCCGGGTCACCGAGGCCGTCTACCTCGTGGAGCGGATGGTCGACATTCTTGCCCGCAAGCTGGACATGGACCCGGCGGAACTACGGCTGAAGAACTTCATCAAGCCGGAGCAGTTCCCCTATGCCAACAAGACCGGCTGGGTCTACGACTCGGGCAACTACGAGGCCGCCATGCGCCTCTCGATGCAGCTCGCCGGATACGAGGACCTCCGCCGCGAGCAGGCCGAGAAACGCGAACGCGGGGAACTCATGGGCATCGGGGTTTCCTTCTTCACGGAAGTCGTCGGAGCCGGGCCAAGGAAGCACTTCGACATTGTGGGCCTCGGCATGGCCGACGGCGCTGAACTGCGCGTCCACCCCACTGGCAAGGCCGTGGTGCGCATCTCGGTGCAGAGCCAGGGCCAGGGCCACGAGACCACCTTCGCCCAGATCGTGGCGGAAGAACTCGGCATCCCGCCGGAGGACATCGAGGTGGTGCACGGGGACACCGACCAGACGCCGTTCGGCTTGGGCACGTACGGCAGCCGTTCGACGCCGGTCAGCGGCGGCGCCGTGGCCCTTGTAGCCCGGAAGGTGCGCGAGAAGGCGAAACTGATCGCCGGGGCGATGCTGGAGACCCGCCCCGAGGACCTCGAATGGGAAAAGGGCCGCTGGTTCGTCAAAGGCGATCCGAGCGTCGGCAAGACCATGGCCGAGATCGCCATGGGCGCCCACGGCACCGTTGCCTTGCCTGAGGGCGTGGACGGAAACCTCGACGCCGAGGTCACCTACGACCCGCCGAACCTGACCTTCCCGTTCGGCGCCTACATCTGCGTCGTCGACATCGATCCCGGCACGGGGCAGGTCAAAGTGCGGCGCTTCATCGCGGTGGATGACTGCGGCACCAGGATCAACCCGATGATCATCGAAGGCCAGGTGCATGGCGGGCTGACGGACGGTGTGGGCATGGCCCTGATGGAGATCATCGAGTTCGACGAGGACGGCAACTGCCTCGCCGGGTCCTTCATGGACTACCTGATCCCCACGGCCATGGAAGTGCCGGACTGGGAAACCGGATTCACTGTCACGCCCTCCCCGCACCACCCGATCGGGGCGAAGGGCATCGGCGAGTCCGCCACAGTCGGCTCACCGCCGGCGATCGTCAACGCTGTTGTCGATGCCCTGGCGCCGTTCGGCGTCACACATATGGACATGCCCTGCACCCCGGCCCGCGTCTGGGCTGCCATGCAGGGCCGGGCCCGGCCGCCGATCTGATGGCCTCCACCGCAGGATCCCTGGCCGCCAGGGCCGATGAACTCGCCAGCCGCCGCGAGCCGTTCGTCCATGCCACGGTGGTCCGCGCCCAGCATCCGACGAGCGCCCACGCCGGGG
>NZ_CAKKMM010000816.1:0-2268 GCF_918698205.1 Microbacterium sp. Bi128
GATTCAGGCAGCAGGAACGGATCCCAGGCCGGCGTCGGCTTCTCGAGTTCCTTGATCTGCCAGATGGCACCCTTTGGCGGGCCCGGAACAAAACCGATCTTCCAGCCCATCTCCGCCGGCGTATGGTCGCTCTTGGCGTTGTTGCACCGCAGGCACGCCGCCACCAGATTCTCCCAGGAGTCGGCCCCGCCCCGCGATTTGGGCTGGATGTGGTCGATGGTGTGGGCAGCCTTGCCGCAGTACGCGCAGCGGTGGGCATCCCGGCGCAGCACGCCGCGGCGGCTCACCGCAGTCATCGTGTTGTACCTGGGCCGGATGTAGCGGTTCAGCAGGATCACGGACGGGCGGCCCAAAATGTCCTGGGGGCCGACCACGGGGTCGTCCCCTTCGGCCACCACGCTGGCCTTTCCGGTCAGGACAAGGACGAGCGCCCGGCGGAAGGTGATGACCGCCAGCGGTTCATATCCAGCATTCAGAACGAGAGTGCGCATCCGCATACCTCTTCACGGCCGCACCCGCCAGCGGCACGAGGGCCGGCTGCCCTCTGCATGGTCGGGCTATGGATCGACAACACAAGAGTAAACACTCAAGTGCCGGATCACCGAATATTTTTTCACCGGTGCGGTCCCGGGCGCGGAAAGTTCACTGCACGGCAACGCAAAAGACCCCCGCCTGCAGACGGGGGTCTTTCGGAATGCTGGGGTTCGTGCTTAGGCGCCGACGCGGATGAAGACCGGGCCGGAGCCGACGTTGACGCTGTACAGCGCGGTGGTGCCGCCGTTCCAGCCGCCGTGCACTGCCATGCCGTTGCCGACGTAGACCGCGATGTGAGCCATGCCCACGCCGCCGTTCTGGTAGTAAGCGAGGTCGCCCGGGCGTGCCTCGGCGGCGCTCACGGTGCGGCCCAGGGACAGGTAACCTGCCGGCCAGCCGTGGTAGTGGATGCCTGCCGCGGCCAGGGCGTTGGTGGCGAGGGCGGTGCAGTCCTGCGCCACGCCGATCTGTGCGTAGGCAGCGGCGGCGATGGTCGCGCCTGCGCCGCTTCCGATGCCGGCGGGGGCCTGGGCAGCGACGCCGCCGCTGACGCCAAGCTCGGTGCCGCCGGCGCGGGTGGCCGTGGCGTCCTGGACCTTGACAACGGGCTTGGGAGCCTCGACAACGGGAGCCGGCGTGGTGGTCACGGCGGGCTTCTCGTAGGAGATCGCGATGGTGGAAGCGGCCGAGATGGTGGCCGGAGCTGCGGACTGGACTTCCAGGGCCGAAGCGGAGGTGGATTCGCGCTGAACATTGGTTTCAGCAGCGTTGGCTGCGATTCCGCTGGTCAGGACCAGACCGGAAGCTGCGGCGATGACCGCAGCCTGACGGCCCACGCCGCCGGCGTTGTCGCCGACAGCCTTAGCAATAACAGCCAGCGAGTTGGTCTTGGTGACCTCGGCGCGGTGCCGTGCAACGTTTGCACGAGTAGTCATTAAGTTCTCTCTTTCGTGATCCTTGGACCGCGCGCTTTCGGGCGCGGACTGAGGACGCTCCGGCATCTTGGGGGTACGCCGGATCGCCCCGAAATGGGTTACTTAGCGAAGGGTGTACTGCGAAGACGCGCCAAAAGCGGAAACTGCATGCTGTCCGGGCTCGCTAGAGATTGAGCCTGCGGAACGTGATCCAATCCGGGCGCCGGCAAGGGCGGTACGTGATGTGGATTCCAGCGGGCTCGACAGAGCCTCGCCGGTGCGCATGCGCGCAGAATTGTGGCGTGAAGACACGAAAGTAGCCTCTCCCAATGCCTACGAGGTGAGCTGTCGGATTCGGATGGGAGTCACCCGGCCGCGCTGCTTCCTGGGAAGCTTTGCGACTTAACCCCAAGGCCTTCTTTCGAAGGCCAAAATTGGTTCCCCCGCCCCTGCCAGACGATGTAATGCGAACGGACCTTGAGCGGTGGCAGAGCTAGGCAATCCACTCAAGAGCGCCAACTTCGGAAAAGTTGGCGTGCTTCAAACCCTACAGCAGTCCGGATCCAATGTCACATTCAGATCACGGCGTGTCACAGGAAGTTGAGAGCAGCCCATCGTCTTTTTAGAGCCAGCCGAGCGGGTCAACGACATCGCCGTTGACCATCACTTCAAAGTGGAGGTGGCAGCCCGTGGAGGCGCCGGTGGTTCCGCTCATGGCGACGACGTCACCGCGGGAAACCTTCTGGCCGACCTTGACCGAGGCCGAGGACAGGTGGTTGTACGTGGTCTCCAGGCCGTTGCCGTGATCGCTGACCACGGG
>NZ_CAKKMM010000817.1:0-2265 GCF_918698205.1 Microbacterium sp. Bi128
ACGGTGGCCGAATACTCAACCAGGACTTCGGTGGGTTCGGCGAATTCCATGTAGTGGAAGCGGCCGCCGTGATGGTCCGAGAGCTCGGTCAGCGGCACGTCCCCGCCTCCCGCGGTCACCCTGAGCGATTCTTCAATCGAGTCGTAGCCGGCGTTCCGGGCCACCGCCACGGCGAGAGCCACCTTGGTTTCGGCAACGGTCTTTAAGGCCAGGCGGGCGGCTACGGCGCGTTCCATGTATCTCTGTCTCCGGGATGTGGGATTGAGGTGGGTGCAGGGGAAGCCGCCGTCAACGGCCCGGTGATGTGCGGGGCGGGCGGGACTAGTTTTTGATCTTCAGAGACATTAGCATCCGCTGGAGGTTCGCGAATTCGGACCCCTCGTTGACGTACTTGGCCGCCTGGTCGAGAGTGTCGAAGGCCTTGGCGGGGGCAACCTTCTGGTCCGGCGCCAACGCTTTGAGCACTGTCAGGTCCCCGAACGAATAGTCCCCCTTGCCGGCCGGGCCACGGACCACGTTCTGCAACGCGCAGCTCCTGCCGCCGGCGCCGCCCACCACGTTGGTGATGCCGTAGGAGCCGAAGTACTTGTAGCCCTGGATCACCCGGAACACCACGTGCGGGTCAATGGTTCCCCCGCCGCCGGCGTGCGGCAGGTCAACCGGCACGCTGCTGACCACGACGTAGTTGCGGGCGGCGTCGTCCGGGCAGGCCGCGGCCGGCTGCGGGGGCAGACCGGTCTGCAAGGTGGCCAGGTAAGCGCCGCCGGCGTCCTTGACGGTGATCTTCAGCGCCCCGGGCAGCGCACCGGCGTCGGGAGCTACGGACTGGACAATCCAGTCCTGCGGCACCTCAAAACTGACGGACTTTGCCGGGTCGGTAAAGACCTTCCAGGCCGCTGCGCTCGAGCCCACTCGCACCGGGACCCGCACTGTCCGCCGCGCTGCTGCCCGCGGTCCAGACCGGTGTCCCCTTGCCGTCGCTGCTGCAGCCCGAAAGGGCTGCCGCCGCGACCGCGAGCACCGCGCCGGTGCGCAGCACAGCGCACCGGATTCCTGCGGTGCCTGCTGAAGAAGCGGTGCCTGCTGAAGAAGGGGCCGTCCCTGTCATGGTGCCAGCGTAGCCGGGGCGCCGCATGACTCAGAGCTCCCGCATCAGTGTTTCGTAGAACCGGACCCCCTGCTCCAGCGTCTCCAGCCCGATCTTTTCGTCAACGGCGTGGATCGAGCCGCGGGCCCGGACGTCCATGAAGAAGGGCGCGAAGCGGTACACGGCACCGCAGATCCCGGTGAAACGGCGCGAGTCGGTGCCGCCCATCATGATGTAGGGGGTGATGATCGCCTCGGGGAAGACCTGCCCGATGCAGTCCGCCAGCAGGTCCCACTGGGCCCCCGAGGACGGCGACACCGGAGACGGGTCGTTGCCCTCCACGACGCGCAGTTCGACTTTCGGGTCGCGGATGATCTTCCGCAGCAGTGCCATGGTGCCCTCGACCGTCTCCCCCACCGCCACCCTGATGTTGGCGTTGGCCTTCGCCGTGGCGGCGAGGACGTTGGCCCCGGAGCTGCCTTCGAGCGTGGTGATGGCGACGGTGGTTCGGGTCATGGCGTTGGTCTCGCTGCCGAGCCGGCCGAAGAGCCAGGTGATCGGCGCCCGGAGCAGTGCCACGTTCGCGAACACGGCCCGCAGCGGTGGCGGGGTGTGCGGGCCGAAGCGGCGCAGCATCTCGGCGGTCACCTCCGGCAGCGACTGCGGGAACGGGCTGCGCTCGATCCGGGTGATGGCGCGGGCCAGCCGCGCTGTCGCCCCCATCCGCGGCGGCGTGGAGGCGTGTCCGCCCGGGTCCCGGGTCAGCAGCTCCACGTCCAGGATTCCCTTTTCGGCCACGCCGACGACGGCGGCCGGCCGGCTCACCCCCGGGAAGGCGCCGCCCGCGACGGCACCGCCCTCGTCCAGCACGAGCCAGGGCACCACGCCGCGGCCGGCCAGCAGGTCCGCGGCGGCCGCCGCGCTGTTGCCGGCCGTCTCCTCGTTGTTGCCGAACGAGAAGTAGAGGTCGTGCGCGGGCGCATACCCCGCCAGCAGCAGGCTCTCGGCCGCTTCCAGGATGGCCACGAGCTGGCCCTTGTCATCGAGCGTCCCGCGGCCCCAGAGGAACGTGCCGTCGTTGTGGCCGGAGAACGGCGGGTGTGTCCACTCCCCCGGGTCGTCTGCCGGGACGACGTCGTAGTGCGCCATCAGCACCGACGCCCGGTGCACGGCCGCTG
>NZ_CAKKMM010000818.1:0-2257 GCF_918698205.1 Microbacterium sp. Bi128
GAACAGGTACGCCTGGCGAAAAGCCGCCGGCCGCGGGCAAGCCCTTCGACACCGGCACCCAGGAGGGCACCTAAAAGCGCCTGCCCGGGGGCAGGCAAGGACGCATCACGAGACTATTCCGGGCTGGTAGGTGCCGGCGCTCCATTCCTGTCCTTGCGGATCGAGCACCCGGCAGCGCCGGGCGCCCCATTGGGTGGCTTCGGGCTCGATCACTGAGGTTCCGCCCGCGGCGAGGGCCTTCTGATGAAAGGCGTCGACGTCTTCGACCAGAAGATATAGTCCCTGGCCGGTTGACTGGCCGATAAGTGGCGGCCGCTGGTAGGCGGCATCGCTACTTGCCACCATTAGCACCGCCTCCCCCATGGAAATCTCGGCGTGCAGCACTGACCCTGCGGGTCCGTCGTGCCGCTGAATAACGCCAAATCCCACGGCCTGGAGCCAGTCCAGGGCTGCGGGTGCGTCACTGTAGCTGAGATAGGCGAATAACTTGGCGTCCATGCCGGAATGCTATTCCCAAGCGCAGCCGTCCGGAACTAGCGTGGCGGAATGAACTCGTCGAAGACCCCCGCCGAGATCCTCAACATAGCCGGCAACGAGGTTCGCATCTCGAGTCCGGACAAGGTGGTGTTCCCCGAACCCGGGCTGACCAAGCTCGACCTGGTCCGCTACTACCTCGCCGTCGCCGACGGTGCGCTGCGGGGCTCAGGCGGCCGGCCCATGGTACTCAAGCGCTTCCCGAAGGGGATCGGCGCTGAGCCGTTCTTTCAGAAGCGCGTGCCTGAGAACCACCCCGACTTTATCGACACGGCAACGCTGCACTACGCGTCCGGAACATCTGCCGAAGAGGCCGTCATCCGGGATGCTGCGGGCTTGGCGTGGGTCGTGAATCTTGGATGCCTGGACCTCAACCCACACCCCGTGCGTGCAGAGGACCTCGAGCACCCGGACGAGCTCCGGGTCGACCTCGACCCGATGCCGGGGGTCGACTGGGCGCAGATCGTCGATGTCGCCTATGTCGCGCGGGAGGTGCTCGACGACGTCGGACTGGTGGGGTGGCCGAAGAAGAGCGGTTCGCGGGGACTTCACATCCTCGTGCGCCTCGCGCCTCAGTGGTCGTACCGCGACGTGCGGCTCGCCGCCGAGACCCTCGCCCGCGAGGTCGAGAACCGCGCTCCGGGCCTCGCCACCGCGCGGTGGTGGAAGGAGGAGCGCGGCGAGAGTGTGTTCGTCGACTTCAACCAGAACGCCAAGGACCGCACCGTGGCATCGGCGTACTCGATCCGGCCCCTGCCCGACGCCCGGGTCTCGACTCCGCTCACGTGGGACGAGGTTACCTCCACCCGGCCGGAACAATTCACGGTGCCAACGGTGCTTGAGCGCTTCGCGGCGATGGGCGACCCCCACGCCGGGATCGACGACGCGGCAGGGACACTCGACAGGCTCATCAGTCTGGCTGCCGGGCTCGGCCCCGCCGAGAAGCCGCCGCGCGGCGGCGACGGCTTGGGCCGCCGGCAATCGGTAATGCCGCTCATCGAGGTGGCACGGACCAAGACCAAGCCCGAGGCGCTCGCGGCGCTCGAGGAATGGAAGACCCGGCATGCGGACCTCTTATCAGCCCTGCACCCCGCAGACGTCCTCGTCGACGGAATGCGGGGATCGAGTTCGCTCTGGTACCGGGTCCGGGTGAACCTGCAACACGTCCCGGAAAATGAGCGTCCGCCGCAGGAGGAGCTCATCGCCGACTACGACCCCTGGGCGGGCAAAGAGTGGCCGGGGCGCCCTGGATCCTGACCGCCGGATCCTGACACCAAGGACGGGGGCTCAGGCGTCCTGGGGCTTGCTCGATTCCAAGCTTTCCGCAAGGGGGTTCCGGCAAGATTCGGTCCGAGGGTGTCCCAATTGATTGCGGGGTGGTTGTTATGGATGAGAACCCGAGGCCGAAACTCTCTGCCCGATTTTGGGTGGTTTCCGTTGCCGTTCTGGGTGCACTTGGGGCATTGGGCTGGTATGCGGTGAACGTCATAGCCGCCCTGTTGTCCCCGTCGGTGCGTTGAATATGCATCGACGCTCCTGACACCCAATTCGACGCGCACTCGGATTGCGGGATCCATTTTGCGGCTGCCATCGCGGCCGCCGCACATCACCGCCGTCGAACATGGCCAAGGACGCGGCGGGGTGGACGGGCCTGAACGCCAGATGTTCGCGTTAGAAGTTGATAGCGGCATAGGCTTCCCGACGACGCAGGGCACGCTTACGG
>NZ_CAKKMM010000819.1:0-2256 GCF_918698205.1 Microbacterium sp. Bi128
GGCTGAAGCTGCCGGCAGGGTAGCGGGGTCCCGCTTCTCCGCCGCCCGCGGCGGCCTGGCCGGGGCACCCGCCGGGGCGATATAGGCTAAAACCATGACTGAATACCGCCGCGTTGGAAATTCCGGACTGTCCGTCTCTGTCGTGGGACTTGGCTGCAACAACCTGGGCCGGTCCGGGACCGTGACCGAATCGCAGGAAGGCACCGACGCCGTCGTGCATGCGGCGCTCGACGCCGGGATCACCTTCTTTGACGTCGCGGACGCCTACGGCCGCGAGCCCGGCCTCAGCGAGTCAATGCTCGGCAAGGCCCTCGGTTCCCGCCGCGACGATGCGGTCATCGGCACGAAGTTCGGCATGGACATGCGCGGCGCCAACGGCGAGGACTTTGGTGCGCGCGGATCCCGCCGCTACATCATCAAGGCGGCGGAGGCCTCGCTGCGCCGGCTCGGCACGGACTGGATCGACCTCTACCAGTTCCACACCCCGGACCCGCTCACGCCCATCGACGAGACGCTCTCGGCCCTCGAAGACCTCGTCACCAGCGGCAAGGTCCGCTACATCGGCCACTCCAACCGGGCCGGCTGGCAGATCGCCGAGGCTGAGTACGTGGCACGCGCCCGCGGGGGAGCCCGCTTCATCTCCAGCCAGAACCACTACAACCTGCTGGACCGGCGCGCCGAACTCGAGGTGACCCCGGCGGCCGAGGCCTACGGCCTGGGCGTCCTGCCGTACTTCCCGCTCGCCAACGGCCTGCTGACCGGCAAATACTCCGCCGGCCGGGCCCCCGAGGGAAGCCGGCTCAGCCACACCCGCACCAACCTGGTCCACGACGCCGACTGGGAACAGCTGGGTGCCTTCGGCAAGTTCGCCGCCGACCGCGGGCTCAACGAAGTCCAGGTGGCCTTCTCCTGGCTGGCCGCCCAGCCGTCCGTCAGCAGCGTCATCGCCGGCGCCACCACACCGGAGCAGGTGCGCCAGAACGCCGCCGCCGTGGCCTGGAAACCCAGCCACGCCGACCTCTCCGAGCTGGACGACCTCTTCCCGCGCACGCCCAAGGTGGCGCTGTTCTGAACGGTCCAGGCCTGAACGATCAGGCTGTGAGCGGCTCCGCGGCGGGCACTCCCGTCACGCATACCATCCTGATGGACGTCGACACCGGGATCGACGACGCCCTGGCCCTGGTCTACCTGCTGTCCCGGCCCGAGGTCCACGTCCAGGCGATCACGTGCACCGCCGGGAACGTCGGGGCCCGGCAGGTGGCGCTGAACAACCTGGCCCTGCTGGAGCTCTGCGGCCGCGAGGGCATCGAGGTGGCCATCGGCGCCGAGGTCCCGCTGGAGATCCCGCTGGTCACCACCGAGGAGACCCACGGGCCGCAGGGCATCGGCTATGCCGAGCTGCCGCCGCCGCGCCAGCAGATCTCGGCGCGGCACGCCGTCGACGTCTGGGTCGAGGAGGTGCGGGCGCACCCGGGGGAGCTCACCGGCTTGATCACCGGACCGCTGACCAACTTCGCCCTGGCCCTGCGCCGGGAACCGGAACTTCCCCGGCTGCTCAAGGGACTTGTGATCATGGGCGGCAGCTTCTACTACCAGGGCAACACCACCCCTACGGCCGAATGGAACACCTCGGTGGATCCGCATGCCGCCAAGGAGGTGTTTGCCGCCTACCGGGGCCTGCCCGAGGACAAACTGCCGATCTTGTGTGCCCTGGAAATGACCGAGCGGATCGAGATGCACCCGGAGCACCTGCGCCGACTTGGCGAGGCCGCCGGTGCACCGGAGCCCGAACTCGTCCTCCCGGAGCAGTCCGAAGGCCAGCGGAGCCAGTCCGGGAACCCCCTCGTCGCTTGCCTGTCCGACGCCCTGCGCTTCTACATGGAATTTCACCGCCTCTATGACCAAGGCTATGTGGCGCACGTGCACGACGCCTTCGCGGCCTGCGCTGCAGCGGGGCGCACACCGTTCGCCACCCGGCTGGCCACGGTCGACGTCGAAACGGATTCGCCCCTGCTGATCGGCACCACGGTGGCCGATTTCCGCGGGCTGTGGGGGTTGGCGCCGAACGTCAGGATCGTCTCTGACAACAACCCCGGGCAGTGCTTCGACGAACTGATTTCCTCGATCGGCGCCCTTGCGCGCGCGGTGGGCCCCCGGGCGCCGGTGGCCTGAAACCGGACAGTACGGCTGGGCCAATGCGGGGAGTGCCCGGACGGGTCTGCAGATCGCTAGAATGGTCGCCGCTCGCTAGGATGG
>NZ_CAKKMM010000820.1:0-2255 GCF_918698205.1 Microbacterium sp. Bi128
GGCAACCCGCGGTGTTGGTCAAAACATCCAGTGGGCTCGCGAAGCGGCTGCTAAGGAACAGCAACTGGCCCAGTTCCATACACGCGGAGGCCAGCAGTCCCAGGGCCGCGATTTGCCACCATTTCCGGCCGGGAAAGGCCAAAGTGGCCGCGATTCCCACGGGGATAAAAAGCACCACGTTGGCGGAGGCCTCCACGAACGCGTAATTAAACCAGCCGGGAAAGCCAAGCGCATGGAGCAAAAATAGAAAGGCGGCAAGTTCGCCTTGGACGGGCCGGTCCACGGGGCTGGGCCAAAAGCCGATAATCGCCAGCAGGATAAATGCACCGCCCAGGACTCCTTGCCAGAGCCGGGGCCGTCCCAGCGTCCTCACAGTGGCCCTAGGAGGTCTTCAGAACGGCCAACGCCGCCGTTCCCAAGGCGACGGTGGCCAGGAGCGTCAAGAGGATGTAGGGGAGCGCCTGTCTGGTGGGCAACGGTATAACAAAGCCCGGATGCCATCTTCTTTTTGTGCGCCAATGTCTCCCCTTAAATTCCGGTCTCCCCATAGCCTTAGTAAATACCACAACTGGCCATGACAGGCCCCATGACGTGTTAACACGAATGGTGGTGGGATTCATCGGTATCCCGATGAACCCCACCACCATCTTTAATGTGGATTGGCTTGGAGCCTAGACTGCAACCTCGGCCTTGGCGCGGCGGCGAACCACCACAACGGAGGTTACGCCGGCTGCCAGGGCACCTGCGCCCACCAGGGACCAGATCATGAGGTTGGAATCAGCGCCGGTGTTGGCCAGCCCGCTGGTCGATGTGGAGGTCGTGGAGGCCGGCGCCACTGCGGCGCCTTCCACCGTGATGCTCGAGGTAGCGGTGACGCCAGACTCCACACCAGTCGCGGTGATGGTGTAAACGCCCGGCTCGCTGATGCTGAGCGGGAGGGCAAAGGAGCCATTGCCATCGGCCTTAGCGGAGAACTGCTGCGGTGCCAGCGGCAGGGTGATCTTGCCGGTAACGCTCATGCCGCGGCCGTTGACGCTTGCACCATTCGATGCAGGCTTAGTCACGGGCGTGACCTTGATGACGAGGCCTTCGCCGGCCTTAAAGCCGTGGCCACGGAAAACGAACTGGGCTCCCGGGCCCACAACGCCATCAGAGACTGCGGCGTTGGCGGGCGGTGCCGGGTAGTGATCCGCAGCTACTGCGGGAAATGCGCCAATGAGGGCGATCGAGCCCGCGAGTGTGATTGTTGCAAGTGTTTTCTTCATGTGTCCCCCTGAGACCGTATATACGAGTGTCACGCGATTTGGAGATTTCCTAGTCCCCCGAGTGACCGTAGGTTGAAATCTCATTTGATAAGCCCATGCAGACACTAGCACCCATTACGCGTGTGACCAAAGTGAATCAAGCCGCTTTACATACCGTTAACGTGACGTTTACTTCACGGATTGCAGGCGACATTCTCGGTAGCCAGGATGACTTCCTTGACAGGCTGGACAGTTGGCGTGACAACCAGGTTAGGTTCCGTATGCTGGACAATTTTCCCGAACGTCAGCTCCACCGTGCTGCTCTGGCCGGGTGCCAGGGTTACGGTCACCGTTCCCACGGGCCTATTCGCGTGGCGGTAGGCGGCGAAGTCTGTTTTCTGGCCGTTGACATGCGCTGTTTCCACATTGGCCTGCGCCGGGCCGTACGCGATCACATTTGTTTGTACTGAACCTACAGCTACACCGAAGGCGCCTGCGCCGGTGACGTAGGGCGGCAGCGACGTGGCTGCATCTCCCGGCGCCGTGTTTGTGCTGGTAATGCGGACAGTAGTTTGTTCAAACCCGTCGACATTACATTTCCTGACTAGTTGAACGGTTCGCTTGACGTGATAGTCCATCTTGGCGCCAGTGCCGTCGTTGAAATAGACGCCAAACTGTGCGGGGGCTACGCTTGGGCCGTCGATAGATCCGCTCACCGGATACTTGGCAATGACCGCCTGCTCCTGCGCTTCCGCCGACCACAGCAGAATTCGGCCCTCAGATGCCCCACGCGTAATACCCTCGATAAGGCTCTTGGCGTCTCCCTTACCACCAGTGGAAAGCGCGCTGAAGACTTCTTTGGCCACCCCCGCAAAGTAGACATCCTGAAATTTAGGCGACGGAATTTTGGCGTAGACGTCAGAAAGCAGGGTCGGCACGACATTCGTACCGCTCAGCTGCGCTGGTAGTCCGCCGCCAGTGAGCGCCAGGAGCTCGGGGTCGACTATTTCC
>NZ_CAKKMM010000821.1:0-2253 GCF_918698205.1 Microbacterium sp. Bi128
AGATCAGCCTGTCCTCGCGGCATCCCCTGTTCTCGACGCGCCACCCGTCGCCGCGCCGCCGGCCGCACCGCCACCGCCGCAGCCGCAGCCGCGCTGCGCTACTCCGCCGTGCTCTTCGCTCGTGAGGGCTGCACGCGCGGCGGCTCGCCCGGCATCTTGGGGAACTCGGGCGGGAACGGCAGCTCCCCGAGGCCGGCGTCGAGGTCGCGCTGCCACCACTCCAGCAGCGTGTCGATGCGGCCGGGCGCGGCGGCGACGTCCGCCCAGGGGTCGCCGAGGGATGCCAGCCGCTCCGGAACGCTGCGAACGGTGAACGCGAGCGGGTCGACGTCGTGCAGCTCGTCCCACGTGACCGGGGTCGACACGGTCGCGGTCGGGAGCGCGCGCGGCGAGTACGCCCCCGCCATCGTGCGGTCGCGGTTGGCCTGGTTGAAGTCGACGAAGATGCGCTGACCGCGCTCTTCCTTCCACCAGTTGGTCGTCACGGCATCCGGCATCCGTCGCTCCAGCTCCCGGGCCGCGGCGATGACGGCGTGGCGCACGTCGAGGAACTCGTGCGTCGGCTCGATGGGACAGAACACGTGGAGGCCGCGGTTGCCGCTCGTCTTGATCCACGGTTCCAGACCCGCGTCGCGCAGCACCTCGCGCAGCGCGAGCGCGGCGGTCACGGCCTCGGCGAACCCCGTACCCGGCTGCGGATCGAGGTCGATGCGCAGCCCGACGGGATAATCGGGGTCGCTCGCGAGCGAGGCCCAGGGGTGGAACACGATCGTGTTCATCTGGGCCGCCCACACCGCCGACCCGATCTCAGTGAGGACGAGCTGCGGATGCCGCCGGCCGCTGTTGTACGTCACGGTCACCGCCTCGACGAACGCCGGTGCCCCCTTCGGGGGGTTCTTCGAGAAGAAGCTCTCCCCGCCGACGCCGTCGGGGAACCGCTCGAGCGACACGGGTCGGTTGCCGTTCGCGGCGAGGAACGGCTCCGCGACCGCGATCAGGTACTCGGCGAGCTCGAGTTTGGTGATCCCCACCTCGGGCCACAGAACACGGTCGGGGTTGGACACGCCGATCTCGCGATCGCCGTCGGGACCGGGCACGGTGAGCGTGATGCGCGGGGATGCCATGCCCCGACGCTAACGGTCGGCGCGCGCCGTGTCTGCCCCGTTGCCCCGCGCGTGAGGTGCCAATATCTGTCGCCCCGCGCGGCCTCGAAGCGACAAATTCTGGCGCCTCACACTCGGGGTACGGCCGTGTCCAGCCCGCCCCACGGCTTCGCGGGCCCGCCTACGCTCGATGCATGACCTCCCGCGCCGCCCGTACCGCCCTCGACATCGCCGACTGGCGACGCCGCGTCTTCGCGCTCTACGCCGCCATCCGCGAGCTGGACGACCCGGAAGAGGCCCACGAGCTGTGGCGCATCGAGCGCGACGCGCTGTTCGCCGACCACCCCGCCACTCCCCTGCTCCCCGAGCAGCGTGACGGATTCGAGGGCCTCCCCCTCGCTCCGTACGACGCGGCGTGGAGGTTCGAGGTGCCCCTGCTCGACGCCGACGAGGCCTCGTTCATCGCCACGACCGGAACCGACGGCGACGTCGGCTTCGAACGCATCGGCCGCGTCGAGCTGCCCGACACCGGATCCCTCGACGTGTGGCGGCTGACCTCCTACGGAGGCGGCCTCTTCGTGCCGATCCGCGACGCCTCGGCCGGGCGCCCTGGCGGCACCTACGGAGGCGGCCGCTACCTGCTCGACACGATCAAGGGCGCCGACCTCGGCACCGGTACCGCGCCGGACACCCTCGTGCTCGACTTCAACTTCGCGTACAACCCCTCGTGCGCATACGACCCCGCGTGGGCGTGCCCGCTGGCTCCGGCCGGCAACGTGCTGCCTGTCACCGTTCCGGTCGGCGAGCTCTACGGGGTGTGATCCTCGGGGCGCCGCGCGCACACGCGGTTCCCGGCGGGGTCTGCCGCCCCGCCCGTCCGTCGCCCCGCGGGCGCCCGCTGCTCCGGGCCGGACTGCACCCGGCGGGAGCCGACCGGGCGGTCGCGAGTGCCGAACTCCGGAGAAACCCACAGGCCCGGCCTCCGCACGGCGCAACAACGGCGCGGGAGGGCAGAAACTCCGGAGTTCGGCCCGCCCCGCGCCGCCCCAGACCACGGCATCCCGACCCGCGGCGGCGCGGCCCCAGCACGCGGCCGCACGTGCCGAACTCCTGAGAAACCCACCGATCCGGCCCCTGCACGGCGCAAGAA